>DATKXO010000101.1:0-4406 GCA_035528995.1 Phycisphaerae bacterium
CCCAGTGATCCGGTGATGTCCACACCCCCGCTGGCCGCCCCGCCGAGCACCGAGACCTCGCCCGTCACACCCACGTATCCCGTGGCCCCAACGCTCAGCGAGGCGCTCTGGAACACCGGGCCCCCGCCACCCAGGGCTATCTGGAACCCCACGTCGAAACTGGGCGACCAGCCGAGGTGCGGCGTCAAGTCCAGTGACAGGATGCCGAACGTGCCGGGGATCGGGAAGATCGTCTTCGGCAGGTTCAATGTAAACTGGCTTCCGCTCGCCGACGCCAGGGTCATCCCGAAACTGGCGTTGAACTGGCCGAACTGGAGGTTGTTGTTCAGCGCCACCTGCCCGCTGTAGGACAGCGTCACCGTCGGCCCGCCGGTTTGGGGATTCGTCAGCCCCGACGACCCGCCACTGCTGTCGAAGTATCCCGCCGGGTCCTTGAAGAGACTGATTATCTGGGACAGGCTGTAGGTCCGGCTGAAACTCGTCCCCAGGTTGAAGCGGTAGGCTTGCTCGAACCCCAGGAACGAATAGCCAACCGTCGGAGCGACGCTGCGCGTCGTCACCTGGCCCGAGAGGCTCATGTCCGCCTGGACCGAAATCCCCGCATAGACGCCGTTCCAGGTCCCCTCCAAGAAGTCCGGGAAGAACGATGGCGTCTCAACCCCGAACCGCTCGCCGATGAGGCTGTCGATGCGATACGTGCCGGAACTGAACGTGATCGTCGTCAGGTCCGGGGCCATCCACGACGGCGCTGCCAGCGTATCAATAGTGAACAGGGCCGCGTCGCTCCACGCCCCGCCCAATTCCTGGGCCCAGATCCGAAGGGTCTTATCGCCCACCAGATCCGACACATTCAGATCCCACGTCCAGCCGCCCGTGGAATAGGAATCCGTCCAGTCCCCCGCGTCCCGGACGCCATCAAAGTTCGCGTCAAACATCACCGCCGAGGTCGTAAACCCTGTCGGCGCAGAGACGTACGCCGTGAACGTGTTCAAGAGGTCCGGCACGACGCTCCCCGTCAGATACCGCCCGAAGACCGATGCCGAAGGGTCCCCATCATACGTCGCCGAGACCGTGATCGTCGGAGACCACGTCCCACCCCCTCCGCCACCGCCTGCCAGGGAAACCGTCAGCGTATACGGTCCCGTGCTGCCGGCAATCCCGCTGCCTGCGCTCGTGGGGTTGTAGTAGCGGTTGGCATACCCCGAGACCCCGACATAGTACGTCCCCGGTGAAAGGTACGTCGAAATGTACGGGTCGCGCCCGTTGGTATCGTCGTCCTTCTTCAGTTCCTGGCCCGAAGCATTGAACAGCCGCAGATACGCGTCCAGGCCCGACCCGATCGCCTGCCCGTCCACGTCCAGCGCGACCGTCCCACTGCTGGAAAGTGCGAACTTGTAAAGGTCCACGTCCTTGGTGCCGTACGCGCCGTTGCCGACCTGGTCCGTGCGGACAACCGGAGCCCCCGACGCGAGCATCCCAAGGTCCGCGGACCCCTTAAGGGTGTCTCCCAAGTCGGCGGGCACCGGCGCGATGCCCGTCAACTCGAACGGGTCGCCCGCCGATGCCGCGTAGCCCGTCACCAGGCGGTCCTCCTTCGCGTCATACGCTAGGCCCATGAACCCGTAGCCATACATATCCCAGGCGTTCAGCGTGGTGTCGCCCGCCACGACCGTGAGGTTCCCCGCCGTGTTGATGCCGTAGATCGCATCCGCTCCCGTGAGGTAGATGTGGCCCTCGGCGTCGGCGGCGACGGAGCCGCTGCCGGATACGACGACGCCCGTCGCGTAAAGTTGCCCGGCCCCGGTGCTCGCCGTCCCGGCCGCGACGCTGTCCAGCCACGACCGGCTGAATTGGTACAGGTCCACCGTGAACTCATCGTCCGTCGGCCAGACAGAATAGGACGTCGGAACGGGGACGAAGAGTTCTCCGGTCGGCGTAAACGCGATGCCGCCGCCCGCCCAGCCCGTACCGCTGAAATTGTCCAGCAACGTCACGGCGCCGGCCCCGGTGGAGTCCACGAGGTAAAGCGACTGGGTCCACGAATCGCTGATGAAGAGTTGCCCATAGATGGGATCCACCGCCAGGCCGAAATTGCTCCCGCTCGGCAGGGCCGCGTTCGCAAGGCCGGCGGCCGCCGGCGTCGCGCCCGCAAGGTCAATCCGCACCACTTTGCCGCTGTACCCGCTTGCCACGTACGCCGCGCTGCCATCGGCGCTCACAGCCAGGGCTGATGGATCGAACGGCGCCCCCCCGGCCGCCACGATGCCCGAGTAGAGCGGCGAAAATGCCGAACCGTTGTACTTGTAGAGCGAATCGCCGTCGCACGCGTAAATCCCCCCTAACAAGTCCGCCGCCAGCAGCGTCGTATACGATCCCGACGCTGGATTGGGCAGACTCCCATCCAGGTAGGTGTTCCATGTCAGGTCGGGGTCGATAACGAGGGTCTGCGACGGATCATAGCCACCCGTGACCTCGAACGAATACGTCCACTCGTCCAGCAGGACGAACCGCCCGGCCACATCTACCTGCTCACCGTCAACCACCTGATAGATATAGGGCGCGTCGTCCGTCAGACTCCCCCAGCCCTCGCCCAGGTCCACAAGGAGCGAACCGTCATCCGCAAGCGAGAGGCCCGCAATGCCGTCGTAGGTGACCTGAATCTGTGTGTAGTCGGCGCCCGGCGCGACGCGGAACTCGTACTTCAGGCTGTCCCGCTGGCCCCACGTTACGAGGTCGATGCCGTCATAGAGACCCTGGTATGCAACCTGCTCATACGCCGGCACCTCGCTCCGCCAGTCCTCCTCGCCGCCGACAAAGTAGTTGAAGACCGTCTCCGACTGCTCGAGGCCCACGGGCGTGACAGAATTCGCCCCGACGAAGGAAGCCGAGAACTGGAGCACCTCGGTTTCAGGACGCTCGGAATCGAACCGGTCGAGGCCGAAGGGGTCTTCGAGAGTCTCCCCGGGCGCCAGTTCCGCCCCCTCGCACGGCACCTCCCGGAAGACCTGGAAGACCGGCCCGGTGTCCGTCATCGCCACGTTCGCGCCGGAGCCCTGATGGACGTAGCGGACCGTCTCGTCCGCCCACTGGCCCTGGTTCTCGACAAAGAGGGCGGGCGAGACGCTGAAAAGTTCCAACGCCTGCTCTTCGGCCGTGCCACTCAAGAGCAGCCTCGGCTCAAGCGGCTCGAAGACCGAACGGCCGGGTGACATGTTCATCGCAGCCCCCCTTCTCAGGGACCTCTGGGTGCAGCCGCTGTCTGCTTCTAGGCCACGCATGCCCGCCTCCAAAACGCCAGGCGGTGGTAGAGAACACTTGTTCCAACCTTAAAAGCAAATATACCCCAACCTGAGGAAAAAGCAAATATCTGCAGCCACCAGGCCCCCCCAAGCGGCTGCGTCCAATACCTGCCACCTATTCCGCAAGCGGCACGGCCAGTTCCGGCAGCGCCAAAACGTCTTCCAGGCCGTCGCCAAGGACAAGTTCTTCAGACTCGCCCTGGGGGGAATGATCCCCTGTCGCCGATGGCAACGGAACCGTTTCACTTGGCGTCTGATCGGTACCGAGGTCGCCCGTCGGCGTGGCGCTCTCAGGCATCAGGACCCTAGAGATCGGGGTCCCTTCGGTCTCGGGCAGCATCACATCCCATCCGGTCGCAGGTTGAGTTACCGTTTCGACATCACCCGGGTCTCTCAGGGAGAGGAATGCGCAGCTGAGGACGTCCACTCCCGCAGATTCCGAGCCAGGAGATGCCACCGCTACCTCTACCGTAGCGAGTGGTAGCGTGGCCATCGGCTCAGCGGCGGAAGTCGCCTGGGCTTCGGCCATGACCGGCTCGGCCTCGGTCATTGTCGACGTCGCGCCGGCTTTCATGGGGGCCACCAGGCCGAGCGGGTTATAGCGCTGTTGCCAGAGGGCCAGGTCGCCGCCATCCACCTTCCCGTCGCCGTTCCAGTCGCCCATGCCGGGCGTGTTGGGGTTCTGGCCCAGCGGGTCGTAATGCTGCTGCCAGATGGCCAGGTCCCCACCGTCCACCTTGGCGTCGCCATTGGCATCGCATTTCAGGACATGGAAGGTGAACTCGTAGTCGCTAGCCATCGGGTTGCCCGCAGTGTCCTCAACGCCTGCCGCCGATAGCGTGCCCGTATAATAGCCATCTGTGAGGGCAACGTCAGAGGTGTCCCAAGTGCACGTCGTCGTGTTGAACGGGACTGTCGAGAGGTCAAAGTCCTCGCCGGTCGTTTCGTTGTGCAGCGACAACGCACCTGCTATGACTGATACCTCCTCACTGAAGGTCATTGCGATGCTCATGATCTTCGACCGCTGGGTGAGCCCATCATTGATCGCCGCGGCGGTCACAGCGGGGGCAACGTCGTCGATGTCGGTCACCGTGATTGCAAAGGTTT
>DATKXO010000102.1:0-2444 GCA_035528995.1 Phycisphaerae bacterium
CCGAACACGGTCAGCGAGAACGCCCTCGCCACCGAGCACTCCGCCACGTTCAACATCGCGGCGGGGACCAACTACAAGCTCGTGCTGGTCAACACGGAAGTCGCCTCACCCGCCATCTACTGGCCAAGCCCTTGGCCCATCCTCGGCGATACCAACGGCGATTGCAGGGTGAACATCCTCGACCTGATCTTCATCCGCAACAAGCTCAACCAGCCCGTCGGCACCGGCGACAACTGGAAGGCCGACGTCAACGAAGATACCAAGATCAACATCCTCGACCTGATCTTCGTGCGCAACAAGCTGAATACGCAGTGCCCGTAGGATCAGTTGGTCGGTTATTCAGTCAGTCAGTTAGCCAGTCAGCCAGTTGATAAGTCAAGCGATCAACTGGCTGACTGGACGATTGGCCTCGGTTCATTTTCCTCATCTGTGCAATCTGTGGATGAATTCCCACTTCCGAGCTTGACATCCGCCATCTCCCGTGCTATAATTCCGTATGAGGCAATTCGCTTCAGGGCACGGCGACCGCAGCGGTCGCATGGGACAGGCAGAACGCACGGCCACGATCGCTGATACTCTGATCCGATCGCCCGCGATATCCGGCGAACGGACTCGCCGGCCATCATCCCAGGGACAATCCGCAATACCGTTATACTCTTCTGCAGGCCCAATGGCCAAGGAGGTGCATGGCAGCAAGACACGCCGCGTCGTTTTCGTACGCCGGCCCGTGCAATTGAACTTCGCCGCCGCGCCGGGTGCCGGCTCGGCTAAGCGGCACGTGGTATTTCGAGGACTTGTTCACAGGAGTAATGCAATGAGAAAAGTTCGGTTGTGTGCGTTGGCAGCCGCGGTTCTGCTGATGACGGCGAGCGCGGCTCACGGATTCGTGACGACGGCCTACCTCGGCGACGACGTGGCCTGCAAGGGCGAGTCGATCCAGGGCGACTGGGTCGGCAAGGTCGGGGCCGATGGCTATCACCTGCTGTACTGGAACGGCAACGAAAGCCAGCAGTCCTATCCCGATTACCTGGACACGGCCACCACAACCACCGGCAACAAGGCCAACTGGAAACCGGCCGGGCAGACGCCGGACGTGAGAGCGTGCATAGACATCACGCAAACCCAGCGGGCAGCCAGCGCCTGGTACACGTACAGTGCGACCCCCGACTTCATCCGCATCCCGGTGAAGGCCGACAAGGTGTTCATCCTTGGTGTCTACATGCTCGACTGGGACCGGAACGGCAGCCGGACGGCGCTCCTTGGCGTATGCGACAAATCCGAGGAGGCGGCTCCGCCGGTCATCATCGCCACCGGCTCCTACTATAACCCGACGAAGTGGTTCTTCTGGCGGGTGTGGGCGTCCAGCGGCGACACGGTGTCGATCAGTGTGCTGTCCACCGGTGCTGAAGCATGCGTGGCAGCCCTCAGCTTCGACGCATCGGAGCCGGCCTTCGCGAGCAGCCCGAGCTTGCTGCGGATGTTCACCAACTCATCGGCCGAGACCACCATCTCGGCAAACCCCGCCGGTGCACCGGGCATCCGGGCCGACGTGACGACGACCGATCCCGCCGTCCTGGCGTCCATCATGGCCGGCGGCACGGACATCCTGGCATCGGGCGGCGATGACGCCCTGACCTTCGCCGACGGCGCCTCCTGCGACCAGGGACCGGTCACCGTCAACGCGCCGGCCGCCGCCGGCAATACGACCATCGAGATCGCCGAGTCCGACAGCGCCGACTACACGCAGCAGGGGGTGGCCTCGGGATCCGTCCGCATTGAAGTGGTCGAACGCGTGGTTCGGCTGAACGGTTTTTCGGTCATTGCGCTGCCGTTCGCCGACGTAGCCGACCGCGGCGTTGAGATCGTTGACGCCACGCTGACGGCCCCGGGCAACATCCCGGTGACGCTCGGCACTCCCTCCGGCTCGTCGGCCACCTACTCCGCCGACGGCGACATCTTCATCGCTGACGGAGCGACAACGTCCGACGGCTCCATCTACATCCAGTCCTCGCCCGACGTCGCCGGCCCGACCAGCGTCGACGTCACCGTCGGCAACGGGTTCGTCTTCCAGGAGACCGGCACCAATACCATCACGATCACCACGTTCGTGCTGCCGGAGCCTGTGATCTACGTGAGCGGCGCGGGCAGCGACGAGACCGGCCTTGGCACGCAGGCAAGCCCGTTCCGCACGCTCACAAAGGCGCTGGCCACCACGCCGGCCATATTGGAAGTGCGGGTGCTGCCCGGCCTGTACGACTCGCTCGCGGGCGAGGTGTTCCCGCTCAACGTTCCCGCGGGCGTCTCCGTCATCGGCACGATGGGCGAGGTGGGCGACGAGTTCGACTCGTCGGTCGTCGATGCCGGCCTGTCCGCCGCAAGGCTCCTGCAGGCGGGCGGGGCCGCCTCCTATGCCTTCACGCTCGCCGCGACCCCTGCGGGCACCG
>DATKXO010000103.1:0-37594 GCA_035528995.1 Phycisphaerae bacterium
AGCGGCACATCAGACTGGTGGACGCGTGCGAACGGTTCATCGACGATCGCGTTACTGATCACCGGCTCACCCCGGCGTTCAACGCGCCCGCCGAGCCGTCGGAACTTGCGGCCGGCGTGGCGCCGGTCCTGCGAGGCCTCCTGGCGGTTCCGACCGGCAACGAAGATCGCCCCTACCGGCGAAGCATCCTCGAATGGCGCGGCGGCGACGACGTCCTGGCGTTTGCCAGCAGCAGGGAGGCCGGCGAACTGGCAACCACCGGCCCATTGACCACGGACCACCTGATCCGCACGAAACCCTGGCCGCTGTTCGTGGACAACCCGGCCTGGGACGATCCGTCGAAGTTGCGGCAGCAGCTTGAACGGGCCGTCAACGACTACCGCGACCGGTACAAGTCCTATATCACCGAACACGGCGGAGCGAGCGACGACGGGGACCCGTCACCGAGGGTCGTCCTGTTGCCCGGCGCTGGTGCTTTCTGCTGGGGACCCACCAAGCGCGACGCCCGCATCGCGGCCGACATCACGGAGCACACTCTGGCCACCATGGTCCGGGCACACGCCATCGGCACGTACACGGCTTTGACGTCGGATCATCTGTTTGCCATGGAGCATCGCGCGTTACAGGTGGCCAAGCTCGGCCGCATCGATAAGAAACCGTTGGCCGGACAGGTCGTCTTCATCAGCGGTGGGGCCGGTGCCATCGGGTCGGCCGTCGCCGAGGGCTGCGTGGATGCCGGGGCCCACGTGGTTGTGGCCGACCTGGACCGCGAAGCGATGAACAACGTGACCGAGCGCATCGAGCAGCGGGCCGGCACCGGGACGGCCGCTGCCGTGGTGATGGACGTCACTGACGAGGCAAGCGTGCGTCGCGGATTCGAGGAGGTCTGCCGCTTGTACGGTGGCGTCGATGTCCTGGTGCCCAACGCCGGCATCGCCCACGTCGCCCCCATCGAGGACCTCACCCTGGCCGACTTCCGCCGGGTCATGGACGTGAACGCCACCGGCTATCTGCTCTTCATGCGCCAGGGCATCCGCGTTCTCAAAGCACAGGGCCTGGGCGGCAACATCGTCATCAACTCCAGCAAGAACGTCTTCGGGCCGGGCAAGGACTTCGGCGCCTACAGCGCTTCGAAGGCGGCCGGCCATCAGCTCGGCAAGGTGGCGGCCATCGAGCTGGCTCCCTACGGCATCCGAGTGAACATGATCAACGCCGACGCCGTCTTCAGCCACGAGGACGTCGCCTCGGGCTTGTGGGCCGAGGTGGGCCCCCAACGGGCCAAAAGCCGCGGCATGAAGACCGAGGACCTGCCCGAGTACTACCGCGGCCGGAACCTGCTCAAGGCCCGCGTCTACGGCCATCACGTGGCCAACGCCGTCGTCTTCTTCGCCAGCAACGCCACGCCGACCACCGGCGCGACCCTCCCCGTCGACGGCGGCGTAGTCGAAGCATTTCCGCGATAGCGGGCGCCGGCGAGTTGGACACGGCGCACACACCAAGCCCCCCGACGGGCACAGTCGGCGCTTGCGGGGTCTTCCTACAGAGCGTTCGCCTCGCGGGATTGGGCGGTTCAGGCGCTGGCTACTAGCGATCCGGTCAGCCGCTCGGCGTTCGCCTCCAGCCAGCCCACCTTGCGGTGGACCATCCGCATGAAGCGGAAGCCCTGATGGCGACCGAAGCTGCCCGTTGCGGCGATGGGCAGAACCGACTCGGAAATCAACGCCTCCATCATCAGGTACGGCAGGCAGCCTTGCTCGCCGTCGGTGATCGGAAGCTCGGCCCGGTAGCCGGCCAGAAAGGCCCCGGCCCGGTCTTCGTCAATCTCGTCGGGCCAGTCCTCGACCTGCTTTCCGCTGAGGATGGAGAACTGCAGCGTGCCGTTGGCCAGGTCGATGACCCGCTGCGAAACCCGGGCGGAGTCGTAGTCGACCACGGCCACGACCTTGCCGTTGCGGTACATCATGTTGCCCGGGTGCCAATCGCCGTGGATCACGCCCGTGGGCCATTTCCGCAGACCGATCCGTTCGACCCGCTCGCAGGAGCGTTCGTAGGCGTCGTAGAGTTCCTGGGAGATCTCCAGCACCTCGATCTCCATGCCGGCCACGCTGTCGTGTGCGGACAGGGAAGAGGGAATCGAGCTGAGCCCGGTGCGGACCGGGTTGGCGTCGTGGTAATCGCCTCTGTGTGGAGGCTCGGCCCAGGTGAAGTCTTCGACTGCCTTGTGAAAACGGGCCAGGGTGATGCCCGCTTCGCGCGTCTCGGGTGTCGATCCCGAGAAACGTTGTCCGCGGACGTAGTCGAACAGCTCGTAAACGTGCCCACTGTGGTGCAACACCAGCCCGTCGCCCTCCGCCGGTGCGATCAGCCGGGGCAGGGGAAAACCGGCGAGCGTCAGGTGTCTCTGCAGCCGATGGGCGTAGGTCAGCCGCTGGCTGGTCACGTGCCCGCGCGGGCGACGCTTCAGCAGAAACTTGCCCCGCTGGCAGACGATGCCCACCTTGGGGCTCTTGCGCGATCCGCGTGGGAACTCGGTGATGGACTCGATGGGGCCCAGATCGTACTGGCTCAGGACGACGGCCAGCTCGTCGACGGCGAATTGCTCTCGTTGTCGATCTTCCAAGACAAAGCCTTATAATCGGGCATCCCCGGTGAAGCCCGTGCCCCACGGCGCCACGCTTCACGCCGGGCGCTCAGATTACGGTCAACTAAGATGATAACGCTCTCTGCCTTCAGGTCAATTCGCCACGTGGGAGCCGGCCGATGGCCCGGCAACGGAGGAGCAGCATGAACCGCGACCAAGCCCTGACACTTCTGCAGGAGTACACCACCAACCCCGCCCTCATCAAGCACGCCCTGGCCGTCGAGGCGGCCATGCGGCACTACGCCCGGCTCGGTGGGCACGACGAGGAGTTGTGGGGTGCCGTGGGCTTGCTGCACGACTTCGACTACGAGCGCTGGCCCGAGCCGCCCGATCACAGCCGCAAGGGCGCCGAGATCCTCCGCCAGCGCGGTGTGGACGAGGAGATCGTGACTGCGGTCCTCTCGCACGCCACTTGGAACGTCGAGGAGTTTCCGCGGGACACCCCGCTCCGCAAGACGCTCTTCGCCGTGGACGAACTCAGCGGCTTCGTCGTCGCCTGCGCACTCGTTCGCCCCGAGCGGCTCAAAGGCATGACACCCAAGAGCGTCAAGAAGAAGCTCAAGACCAAGGCCTTCGCCGCCGCAGTCTCGCGCGAGGACGTGAACGCGGGCGCGGAACTTCTGGAGGTTCCCCTGGCCGACCACATCACCAACTGCATCACCGCCCTGCAGGCGATTGCCGGCGAGCTCGAGCTGCTGCCGCCGGAGTAAGGTGCCACCGGCCGCATTTCTTGCGCATCGCGAGTGCAGGTGACCGTTCCAAAGCCCGGCTGAAATCCGGCGCGGATCCGGGCTACAAAGAGTCAACCCGCACCCACAAACCTGCCGAAGCAACGTTCGGTCCGATGGCCGGACCGCGCGCCCATCGGCGGTTTCTTGACGCGCGGATACCGCTCGCGACCCGAGGGGCCATGAAAGCACGCGCCCGCGCGCTAGCCCGGCACGTTGGGTGGCGTACAATTGAGGCAGGATGAGACCGCGCACCGTAGCAGTGTGGCAGTCGTGTTCCTCAGAGAGGCTGCGCCGTGCCGTATCGCAGTATGAGCCTGGAAGAGTTCGCCCGATTCGTCGGCATGCATCCGCGCGACGTCCAGCGCGAGGCCGACTGTGGGCAGCTCCCCGGCCGCAAGGTCGGTGGCAAGTGGCGGTTCAACCGCATCCAGGTCCACGACTGGCTCGAAAGCCGCATGCTCACGCTCGATGACCGGCGCCTCCACGCCCTCGAACGCGGCATCGGACGCTCCGGCAACAGCGAACCCACTTCCGTAACCGACCTCATGGGGGTGGAGTCCATCGAACTTGCCCTGCGCGCTTCCACCAAGGCCTCCGTGCTGCGCGAGCTGGTCAACCTGGCCGATCGTACCAAGCTGCTCTACGACAAGGCGGAACTGCTCAACGCCCTGCGCCAGCGCGAGGCCGCCGGCAGCACCGCCTTGCCCCACGGGTTGGCCATCCCTCACCCCCAGAAGCCCATGCCCTACACCACGGCCGAACCGCTGGTCTGCATGGCCCGGGTGATCAGCCCCGTGGCGTTTAGCGCCCCAGACGGAGCCCTGACGCAACTCTTCTTCCTGATCTGCAGCCACGAGAGCGAGGCCCACCTGCGTATTCTGGCCCGCCTGATGCGACTTCTCGACGACGCCACCATCGACGCCCTTCGAACCGTCGAGGAGCCGACCGAGGCCCTCGAGCTGCTGATGCAGCGCGAAGAGAAGGTCGTCCAGACTCTTGGCCGGTGACACCACCTTGACACCCTGGAGCACCGTAGGTCGGGCGCTTGCCGGGCCCGTGCCGACGACACACCAGGTCGTCAGCGGATCTGCGTCTTGAGAAACACCCGCCGCTCGTCGTCTACCCATGGCCCGATGATGGGCAGGCCGGGAAAGTCGACGCCCAGTGCCTTACTGAGTTGCTCCACCGTCGGCTGATCCTGCGAGTTGGAGACGCGCGGTCGCGTTTCCCACCTCGGGCCGAATGTGCGGAACCACTCGTCCGGCGGTGGGCCGGCCGTCGTTTCGAACGCCAGCGGGTGCGTAGCCAAGACCACCATGCCGGTAGCCTGATCCACCCCCACCGCGTGCAGGGCGCCTTCGTCGTCCACCCAGCCCAGCTCGAACGCCAGCACGTCGCCGTGGTTCAGTGTCAAAGTGGTTTGGTGCAACGGTCCCAACGTCGGCCACCAGACGCCTTCGGTTGCCTGTTGCTCGCCCACCGGCTGTCCGTTGTGCAGTAGCCGGCGGAAGTGGCCGCGGGCCCGGTAGTGGATCGTGACCTCCCGCCCCTCGCCCCAGAATTCTCGCCCCATGCCCGTCAGGACGGCCGTCTCGTCGGACTCCAGATCGATCCAGCCCTCGACGTCCAGCCGGTCCACCGCGACCTTGTTGTTGACCCCGCCGGCCAGCGACACGTACACGTTGCGGCTCAGGTCCTCGGCCAGCACCCGTCCGCCGGCCGTCCTCGAGCCGTCGTCCACCGTCAGTTTCGCGCTCAACTCGCCCTCGTTCAGAGCCAGCATGGCCTCCTGCATCCGGTCGGGAAAGCGGAAGCTGTAAAACCGTTTCAACGGGTTGTCGTGGCTGGACAGCTCGATCCAGTCCGACCGTGCGAAGCGATCCATGCGTCCGAAGTGCAACCGGCCGACGGCACGCGTCCCGTCGAAGCGCTCGACCAGCGGGTTGAGCAGGGACATCTCGATCAGGCTGTCCGACCGGAGCCGTGCCTTCACCGTGCAAGACTCGGCCAGCAGCGGCACGGCGAACACGATCTGCGAAACCGAAACGCCCGAGCCGTGCAGCGAGCCGTCGCGTATCTCCCAGACATTGCTGACCGGGGCGAGCGGCTGGAGGTCGCTCGGATTGTCGAATCGCAGGCTGGTCCGCACGCGCGCCCGTCGCGACTTGGCCCGCGGCCCGGACAACTCGACCCGCGGCCCCAACAACGCACGGAGCCGTTCGATCCGCTGGTCATCCGAAAGCAGCACCGGCGGGGGAGCCGGCTGCGTCGTGCTCGCGGACGGCTGAGCCGTGCCCGCGTCGGTGGGCTGGGCGTCCTGGGCCGCCGCAGCGGTGGCGATCACGGCCAGCCACCACACCGGCCAGATCAAGTGCCTACTCATCTTCACCTCGGGAGCAGAAGCGAACCGCCAGCGCGCCAGCGATCCCGGAAAGAATGGAGCCGAGGAGACTCGAACCCCTGACCCACGCACTGCAAAGCCATCCCGGCTCCACGCCGAAAAGCCCAAAAGTCGTTGTCTGGAAGCATCTTATGCGAAAACGAGCGATTCGCAACTTGTCCCATTCTGTCGCGTTTCATCGCATGCTGACGTGTCTTGACGCAGTCGTCCGCGCGCAAACCTGTAGCTGGTGACGGCAGGGTAAGGCGAGCCTCAGGGGCCCTCTGCAAGGTTGGGGCGATCACCCAGTCACAGATGCGGGCGGAGGGGCGTCCGGCGAGGTACAGGTTGAGTAGGACCTGCCGCCTTCGGGCCTCGTCGCCAGCCTGCAGGCGCTGCGCAGCAGGCTGACGGAGCGATCGAACGTAGCCTGTGGGCCGGCCCTGTTGGAGGGATGCCCGAGCACCCCCGGGCGAAAGATGGCGTGCATGCTCCGGCGGAGCCAGTGCACTACTCTGCCGACGGGCAGGCGCCTGTGACCGTCCACGGTACACGTGGCCGGCAACCAGCCCCTGTCGCACCGTCTTCTCAGTGAAGCTTCACTTGTACCTGTTGCTTTGGGCAACCTGCTTGGGTGTGAGCAATCCTCTCGGTTGATTCCCGTGTGATCAATATGATCGCTTTTATTCAAGGCGGCTGCTTGGGCCGGTCATTCTCGGCGTCATGCCAGGTTCTGGATCTGGGCAAGGTATCATAACTCGTTCTTGAGAATAACTTTACGTTTGCCTTGGCTGCTGGTGAACGATTTGCACGTTTTTATGCTTGACCATCGCCCGGCTTGTGATACACTGCATAATGAACGTTTTGAACGAATTGGAGGAGACCATGATAGCTGATGCCAACCTGGCGCGGATGGAATCCTGCGACGCACTGGCCGGCGATGCCGGAGCGGCAGGGCAAAGGTTCCATTGGACAGCTCCGCAAACGGTCGACGGCCCCCGCGCCGAACGGGCCGTGCGGGAGCTGCTGCAAGCACTGGGTGAGGACCCGGATCGGGAGGGGCTTCGCGACACGCCGGCCCGTGTGGTGCGGATGTACGGGGAACTCTTCGCCGGTCTGGCGGCCGATCCTGCTGAGCACCTGTCTCGGACTTTTCAGGAGCCTTACGACGAGATCGTTCTGCTGCGAGATATTCAGTTCTCGTCGCTATGCGAGCATCACCTTCTTCCTTTCATGGGCCGGGCGCACGTGGCCTACCTGCCGGACGACCGCGTTGTCGGCCTGTCCAAGCTGGCGCGAACGGTCGAGGCGTTCGCCCGCCGACCACAGGTGCAGGAGCGGCTCACCGTACAGGTCGCGGATGCATTGATGACCCATCTCAACGCCAAGGGGGCGCTGGTGGTCGTGGAGTCGGAGCATCTGTGCATGAAGGTCCGCGGCGTGAACCAACCCAACAGCGTGATGGTGACGTCGGCCGTCCGTGGTGTGTTCAGGACGAATCCGGCCGCTCGGGCCGAGGCGATGGCGCTGATATTGGGTCGGAGTTGAACAGGCGTCTCCAGCCCGAGGGAGTGTTCGAGTGTGAGGATCGACGCGGACAACGTGGTCAAGACGGACAGTGATGCGGCGAACGGTGTGATCCATGTAATCGACTCGGTCATCATTCCCGCCGCCGGGGAAGATGCGTAGAACGGACGGGTTGACGACTGAGAGGAACCGAAGTACGAGAAGAACGGCCGGACCGATGAAGATGGTAGATCTGATAGCGGCGTTCCTGTTGATGGTTGGCGGGGCCTCCTCCGGGACGGTGGTCCCGGAGGGGCGAAGCGTTTCCAGCATCCGGTAGCATGTCAGCTTTGCGGAACAGAGCTATTGAAGGCAGTGGATGTAGCTGCCCTTGTCTCGAGTGGAATTCAGAACAAGAAGGAGGTAGTGGCATGAGAGGAACAATCAGAAAATCTCTGATCGTGCTCCTGGCCGGAGTCGTGTTCCAGTTCGGTGGCTGTGGCTATGTCATTCGGGATTTGGCTTTGAGCGCCGCGTGGGAGTTTGTGTGGGACAATGACGTGGTGTTCGATTTCTTCGGCGACGACGGGCCCGGACTCCTGACGCAGTAGCGTGTGGACCTTGGCCGCGGCGGCTTCTGCACCGGCGCACACCGCCGTCAGAGAATGACTGGCCGCATACCGGCGGAATCGGGCGAGTGACGTTTTCATGACCCAAAGCAAACCGTTCACGGTTCTGTACGATGGTTCCTGCCCGCTATGCCGACGGGAGGCCGCTCTGCTTCGCCGCCTCGATCGTGGAAAGGGCCTCCTCCTTCTTGAGGACATCAGTCGACGGGGATTCGAGGCCGAGAGCTACGGCCGGTCGATGCAAGAGCTGATGGCGGAGATCCACGGGGTGCTGCCTGACGGCCGAGTTGTCAGCGGCATGGAGGTTTTTCGCCGCGCGTACGCTGCTGTAGGGCTGCGATGGCTTCTTGCCCCCACCGGCTGGCCGATGATCAGGGGTCTTGCGGACGCCGCCTACCTGTGGTTTACTAAACGCCGACTCCGGCTGACGGGCCGATGCCGGGCGCGTGCCGCAGGTTGCCGCCGGACCGACCAATCAGAACAGTCTTGCCAGGCGGCCTTGCCAGGCGATGCGCCCTCCGCCATTTCCTGTAGTTGTGGAGCTTGAGCATGCGTAGCCGATTGATTCTTCTGACAACCGTGCTCATTCTCGGTCTGGCAGCCGAGGCGTCATTTGCCCATCGGCCGATCATCAGCCGTGGCTCGGCGGTTGACGCTGAGCACGCCCTCAGCATCTCGAATGTTCAGGTCTCTCGCGTTGTCTATCATCGTGTGACCGATGGGACCGCACAGCTATGGATCACCTTCGACGTTGAACGGTCGCAACGGCTGGCCGTTCAACTCGGGGTTCCGTTCATCGGGCGACTGCGGGAGTACCGTCCGTCCCTGGCGGTGCTGGGCCCCGGGTTGCCCGAGGTGGAGCTTCCGTTTGAGGTCCCCGAAGGGCTGGGCGGGTTGTTGTTTCAGACCGAAGACGTGGACAAGCCGCAGGTGTTCGACGAGCCCTTCTCCACGACCCGGTCCTGGATTCTCGAGGATACGACCGTTGAACTTCCTGAGGGGGGGACGTACTACGTCGTCGCTTTCCACCCGGACGGTGAAAACGGCAAGCTCTGGGTGGCGACTGGGAGGGAAGAGGATTTCAGCCTGGCGGACATCGTCGAGTTGCCGGGCATGCTTTCCGAGGTGCGCACGTTTCACGAAGTGGCTATGGGCCTGGGGATACCCTGTATTCTTCTTCCGTTCGGGGCGCTGACGGCGACCTGCCTCATCGTAGCAGGCAAGCGTCGGGCGAGGCTTTGACAGAGTGGATGGATCAACACGTGGCGGAGGGCGGTTTCATGTTGTACGCAGCGTTGTTTCTTGTAGCCCCGATGGCTGTCAACCCCGGTGCCGGCGAAGAAGGCAGCCGGCCCGTAACGGGCCAGGCGTTTTCTGAAAGTCGCATCGTTGGCGATTTCCAGGACGCCGCCGCGTCAGAGGACTGGTTTGCCGTCAACGACACCGTGATGGGAGGATTCTCGCAAGGAACCTTCCGCATCACCGACGACGGCATGCTGATGTTCTACGGGTCGGTTTCGCTGGATAACAACGGCGGTTTCGCCTCCATCCGGTCACGCGGCCCGGCCCTGGATCTTTCCGCGTACGACAGCCTGGTTGTCCGTCTGCGCGGGGACGGCAGAGAATACTCGTGCAGTGTCCGCACGGATTACCCGATCATGGCCGGTGCCTACTACTTCGATGTCCCGACCCGGGCGGGACAATGGCAGGAGATCCACCTGCCCCTGCGTTCGTTTCAGGCACGGTCCTTCGGCCGTCCTCTGACGGCAGCCCCGCCGCTCAACGCTCGAGATATCCGGGGGATCGGCTTCATCATCGCCGACAAGCAGGAAGGCCCGTTCAAGCTGGAGATCGACTGGGTCAAAGCCGTTCGGGCGCTCGACCCGCCGGGAGCCGGCGACGGGAACGAGGAGACCGACCTGCACGCCACCGCCGGGAGCCTTATCGAGGCAGCGATCGCCCGCGGGACCCCGCTGTTCAACGCTGGCCAGCCGGAGGCCTGCGCCGCGATCTATGAACTGATCGCCCGCAGTCTGGTCGACCTGTGTGCGCACGAGTTGCCTCCGACGGCGGTCGCGGCCTTGCGCGACGGTCTGCGTGAGGCGCGGCAAGAGGATGATCCCGTGAAACGTGCCTGGATCCTTCGGGGCGCGCTCGATGCCGCCTGGAACCGCTTGAGACAGACCGACCTCGTTCCGAGGGCGGAAAGCAGTACGTTGTCGGCTCGGGGGACGGGTCTTTCGGCCGTTTGACTCAACATGAATGGAGGTAGATAGCCATGATCGGTGATCGAATTGGGCAGCGTTCCCGCGCTGGTGTCGGGACAGTCAATTGCTGCTTTCTGACTGGAGTGGTTGCTACGCTGCTGTTGACTCTCCCCGGCTGCGGCGCCCTGCAACAACCGGACTACCCTGATCTGCAGGTCGTTGACTACGTCGACCTGGACCGGTACCTGGGCAAGTGGTACGAGATCGCCCGCTACCCCAACGATTTCGAGCAGAACTGCGTGGGAGTGACGGCGGACTACAGCCTGCGCAACGACGGGCAGATTCGAGTGGTCAACACCTGTCGCAACCCGGACGGCGGAACCAAGAAACGCATCGAAGGCACCGCCCGGGTGGACGACCGCAGCAGCAACGCCAAGCTCAAGGTCAGCTTCTTCTGGCCGTTCTCCGGCGCCTACTGGATCATCGACCTCGACCCGGACTACCGCTACGCGGTGGTGGGCGAGCCCGGCCGGAAATTCTTCTGGATTCTGAGCCGGACGCCGACCATGGACGACGAGACGCTCGATGGCATCCTGCAGAAGATGCCCGGATGGCTCTACGACCAGGATCGCCTCTACTACGTGCCGCAGTTCGGCGAGTAGAGACAACCAGCTCCCGTCATGCGAGCGTATCCCGGCGAGGCGATGATGCCGGCTTCGCGAGACAGACCGGTCCTGGTTACGGGGGCCAGCGGTTACATCGGTGGCCGCCTGGTGCCGCGGCTGGTGTCGGCCGGATACCGTGTTCGCTGCCTGGTTCGCGAACCGCGCAAGCTGGAAGATCGCCCGTGGGCCGAGAGCCCCTGGGTCGAGATAGTCCGCGGCGACGCCGGCGACGAAGAGGCCGTCCTTCGGGCCATGTCCGGTTGCCACGCGGCCTACTACCTCATTCATTCGATGATGGCCGCCGGGCCGGAGTATCGCGAGCGCGACCGTTGGCTGGGGGAGCTGTTTGCCCGGGTCGCTGAGCAAGCGGGGCTCAAGCAGATCATCTATCTGGGGGGGCTGGGAGAGACGGGAACCGGACTGAGCGATCATCTGGCTTCGCGACGAGAGGTTGAAGCGGCCCTGGCGTCCGGTTCGGTGCCGGTCACGGTATTTCGGGCGGCGATGATCATCGGGTCGGGGTCGGCCTCGTTCGAGATACTGCGCTATCTGGTCGAACGGCTGCCGGTCATGGTGACGCCCAAGTGGGTCAGCACCGAGTGTCAGCCCATCGCGGTCCGCAACGTCCTCCACTACCTCGTCCAGTGCCTGGAGACGCCGGAGACGATCGGCCGGACCTTCGACATTGGCGGCGCCGACGTGATGACCTATCGGGAGATCATGCAGGTCATGGCTGAGGCATTGGGGCTGCGAAAGCGGCTCATTGTACCGGTGCCCGTGCTGACTCCCCGGCTCAGCTCGCTGTGGATTCACCTGGTGACGCCCGTCAGCCACCGCATAGCCCGTCCGCTGGCCGAGGGGCTGAAGAACCGCGTGGTGTGTCGCGACGACGAGGCGGCAAAACTGATGCCGCAAAGGCTGCTGACCATTCGCGAAGCGATCGACGCGGCCTCGAGCAGTGCGCGACGTCACTCCGTGGAGACGGCCTGGTCCGACGCCGGGCCGATGCCCGGCGACCCCGATTGGTCCGGCGGAAAGGTGTTCGTCGATCGGCGCGAGATCGGCATCGCCGCATCTCCCGAGGAGGTATACGCGGCGGTCTGCCGCATTGGCGGGGGGCGAGGCTACTATGCGGCCGACTGGCTTTGGCGCCTGCGCGGGTTGATCGACCGCCTTGTGGGAGGTCCCGGCCTGCGTCGCGGCCGGCGCGATCCGGAGACAGTCGCCTACGGCCAAGCGCTCGATTTCTGGCGCGTGACCGGGATCGAGCGGAATCGGCGTCTGGAGTTGCGGGCCGAGATGAAACTCCCCGGCGAGGCCCGGCTCGATTTCGAGATTCATCCCGACCACGAGTCCGGCAAAATGTGCAGGTTGACTCAGACGGCACACTTCAAGCCGAGGGGATTGCTGGGCCTGGCCTACTGGTACGCGGTGCTCCCCCTGCACGGGATCGTGTTCAAGGGCATGCTGGACGGGATTGGCCGTGCCACGGTGCACGCCGCCCGTCGCCGGGAGTAGCTGCATCATGCGGGCGCTGATGTGGTTTCGATCCGATCTGCGGGTGCAGGATAATACCGCCTTGCATCACGCCTGCCGGGCGGCCGACGGTGGCGTCATCGGCATCTTCGCGATTTGCCCCCAGCAGTGGGAGGATCACGACTGGGGGAGCATGAAGGTCGACTTCGTGTTGCGCAACGTGCGGGCGCTGTCCGAGTCACTGGCCAAGCTGAACATCCCGCTCCTGCTGATTCGCGCCAGGCACTTCGCAGAGTTGCCGGGCAAGCTCTTGAACCTGGCCCGGCGGCATAAGTGCACGGCCCTCCACTTCAACAGAGAGTACGAGGTCAACGAGCTGCGTCGGGACCGCGAGGTCACCTCGCTGTTCGAAGAGCGGGGGCTGGAGGTCCACGCATACACGGATCAGGTCATTCTGGATGTCAGCGAAATACGAACCGGTTCCGGCGGCTGGTACTCCGTGTTCACGCCGTTCAGGCGGAAGTGGTGCAACGTAGTTCAGGAGAGCGGTCCGCCGACCGTTTGGCCGAGGCCGCGACGGATGCTAGTGCCGACCGTCAAGCCGGACCGGGTCCCGGCAACGGTGAAGGGCTTCTCGGGACATCGACGGCCGGATCTGTGGCCCGAGGGTGAGCGGATCGCACGCCGGCGCCTGCAAACGTTCGTGTCCCGGCGCATCGGACAGTACGACAGGGCCCGGGATTTCCCGGCCACGGACGGCACCAGCACGCTGTCGCCTTACCTGGCCGCCGGAGTATTGTCGCCACGGCAGTGCCTCTGGGCCGCGCTGGAGGCGAACAACGGCCGCCTCGATTCGGGAAAGAAGGGTGTGACCACGTGGATCAGCCAGCTGATCTGGCGCGAGTTCTATCGACACGTGTTAATAGGCTTTCCCCGCGTTTGTATGAACCGTCCCTTTCGGTTGGAGACGGACCGAGTGCCGTGGCGCTGCGACGAGCAGCAGTATCGCTCGTGGTGCCAGGGGCGCACCGGCGTACCCATAGTCGACGCCGGCATGCGGCAGCTCGCCCAGACCGGCTGGATGCACAACCGCCTGCGCATGATCGTGGCCATGTTTCTCACCAAGGACCTGTTCATCGACTGGCGCTGGGGCGAGCGACATTTCATGCGCCACCTTGTGGACGGCGATTTCGCCAGCAACAACGGCGGCTGGCAATGGTCGGCCTCAACCGGCACCGACGCCGCCCCCTACTTCCGCATCTTCAATCCAATCAGCCAGAGCCGGCGCTTCGATCGGGACGGTGAGTTCATCCGCCGTTTCGTGCCCGAGCTTGGGGGACTCCCCGCCGAGGCCATCCACGAACCGCACAGCGGCCCCTCCCCGCCGCACGACTACCCCAAACCCATCGTCGACCGCAGCACCGTCCGCGAGCGGGTAACCCGAGCATTCCGACGATTGCCTCGAAGCCGGCTCGATTGAACCCCCGATGCAGGAACCGCAGGCCACACCCGGTAGGCTACTGTGGCCGACGGGCTACCAAGCCGCCCTACTTGACGTACGCGGGTGCGCCAAGTCCAACGCCAGATGTGGCTTGAATGGAGCCGAGGGGACTCGAACCCCTGACCTACGCATTGCGAACGCGTCGCTCTCCCAACTGAGCTACGGCCCCGTCGCAGAACCTCTTATACCAGCGCCATGCGGTCCGAGCAACGGCCCGGCGGTTCGACGTCACACCCGACTCACGTGATTGGGGTATCGGAGGGTGTACTTCTCGATGTTGCGGGCGTAGGCCTGCATCGCCGAGTCGAGCATCTCGGCCGTTTCGCCGCCCTCGGGGTTCTCGACCAGCGGCCCCAGTATATCCAGCCGGTAGTGGAAGTTCTTCTCCGAGATGACGAACGCCTGGACCACGCCGGCCCCGCTGCGCAGAGCGATCTGGAGCGTGCCCGCCAGAAAACTGCGCTGCTGCCCCAGGATGTTGACCGCCACAGTCCGCTTCTGGTCGCCGCGGCTGTGATGGATGTCCAGCGCCGCCCCGACGAGGTAGTTCTCCCCGAACGCCCGGTAGATGTCCCGCGGGTACGTGTCGGCATAGAGCACGCGCATCCGCTGAAACTCGGGGTAACGGCGGTCGTACATCTCCTGGATGAACTTCCGCATGCCGCCCTCCCGCTGGTCGCGGACGGCCACGATCCGGTACCCCCGCAGAGCCATCAGCATGGCCCCCACGTGGTAGGACCCGTGATGCGACATGGCCGTGAAGCAGCCGCGCCCGCGCGCCAGGGCCTCGTCGATCAGCTCGGTGCCGTGATAATGGAACCGGGCCAGCGCTTTCTCGCGGGGAATCTTGTCGAAGATCAGATAGAAGATCTTGTCGCAACGCAGGCGCATGAAGAAACGCCGGGCCTCCACCCGCCTTTGCTGCGGCGTCAGGGCGTCGCCCAGCAGCAGCTTCAGCCGCCGCCGGTATCGCCGACGTCGTCTGTAATTGATCAGCCACTCGAACGTGCCGAAGATCTGACCGAACAGGTACAGGCCCCGCAGGGAGAACAGGACCGCGAAGCCCCACAGGAAGCCGCGAATCGTGCTGAACGCCACCCGCTGCCACCGGCCCATGTCGGCCTGCGCCCCGTCCGCAGGCGCGGTGCCCGTAGTGGGGACGGCCTCGGTGGTCATGGGCGAGTCGGTCATTCTGGCTCGTGAAGGTATTCCGGCCGGCGGCCGGCTACGCGCCGGGCCGGCGGCGTCGCCCGGCTCGCATCCCTCGAACCGGCCGTGTAACGGCACCCTGTGCCGTCAGGCAGACCGCCGCCAGGGCGATCATGGCGCCCGCACACGCGCTCACCGACATCCACCAATACACCGACTGACCGCTGGTCGTCCAGGCCGCCAGAGCGGCGCCCGAGACGGTCAAGCCGACCATGGTCAGCCCGCACCCGGCCACCACTGGAGCCGGGGCGGGCAGGGCCCGCTTGCCCCGCGCCGTGAGCAGGCACTCTCGACAGTAGCTGTTGCCGTCCAGCCCGGTCTCCAGCGGCTCGAAGTCGTCGCAGCGGTCACAGAGCCCGTGCCGTTGATCCGATCTGGCGGCCACGAAACCTCGCTCCAGGACCGCGTACGCCTGGGCCACCTGCCGGAAACGCGCCTGATGGTCGGATTGAGCCGGCTCTTCGTCAAGCGCCCGCGCGTTCCGGTCGGGGTGATACCGCAACGCCAGACGCCGGTAAGCCCGCTTGACCTGCCGCTGCGACGCCCCAGGCCCGAGCCCGAGGATGCCCAGCGCCTCCAGCCGCCCTGGATCACCTTGTCGGGATCTATGCCGCAATTCAGTCCACCTTCCGGGCTCCCTCGCCCCCCGCGGGCGACCCGTGATTGATTCCGGCTCTCCCTTCGCCCTTAGAGCGGACCGGTGAAGACCGTTTGGAACTCGACGAACTCGGCCAGGTCCACGTCGCCGTCGGAATCGGTGTCGAAGGCCGCCAGGCACGCGTCTACGCACTCCGCGGCCGACGGACTGGGCGTCTGGTCCGGTCCGGCCAGGCAATCTGCAAAAGCCGAGTAGTCCGCGCCGTCCACGTTGCCGTCAACGTCGAAGTCGCCGCCTCCTATCGCGTCGCAACCGTCTGGCAGAGCGTTTCCGTTGCAGTCACTGCACGCGGGAGCGCCGGCACAGTCGGCAATGTCCTGCCAGTCCGGCACGCCGTTGTCATTGCAGTCGGCCCCGACGCCTCCGGAGTAACAGGTCACGAGTCCATACCTCCCACCGACGACCATCTCCCATGAACCGTCACCGACGATGTCCGGAATGGCGGCGATGGCATCGACCGGTGCACCGTAGACGACGGATTCCAGGACCGTCCCATCCGTGCCGTCCAGGAAGTACCCGTGATTCGTGCTGAACAGCGTCCCGTACAGCACGTCCTTTATGGCGTCATCAGTGAGGTCGTCGGCTGCTGCCACCACGGCGGCCTGGTCCACCAGCGACCTGCCCCAGACGGGGTCGCCGGTCTGACCGTCTATGACTTGGGCCAGGGTCCCATGGTGGGCCAGAGCGATATCCGTATGGCCGTCGCCGTCCACGTCCTTCAGATCGACGAAGCCTCTGATGCCACCGTAACCGCCGCGAGAATACTCCTGCGTCCCGTCGGTTGCATCCAGCCCGTAAATGGCCCCTCCTCCCAGGCTGAAGTCCCCGGCCAGCACGTCACGGAGCCCGTCCCCGGTGATGTCGTCGATCTGGATAAGGGCCCACACGGAAGTGCCGCTCGGCACGAACGTCCACTCGATCGAACCGTCCGCACCGTCGATCCCGTACACCCGTCCCTGTGTCTCGTCCTCATTGGACGCCCCGGCAAGGACGTCGGGCTGCTTATCTCCGGTGAAGTCCTCGACACCGATGACCGCGAACCCCGGGCCGCCCAAAGGCCTCTCCCAGATCGACACCCCCGTCAGCCCGTTCAGGCAGTAGACGCGTTTCGGGCCCATGTCGGCCGCGTCGTCTCCCGTGGCCGCCAGGACGTCGTGGACGCCGTCCCCGTTGTAGTCATAGCTGCAATCGACGGCGTAGACCCATCCGCCGTCTCCGTACTCGTGCGTGTCATGCGTCCAGATCGTCTGGCCGGTCTTGCCCGAAATCGTCCGGATCAGACGGCCGCCCCAGGCGGAGGCAACGACCACGTCGTGATGGTAGTCACCGTCCACGTCCTGGTTGATCTGCAGGCCGGCCTGCGAATAGACCGCTCCGCCGTAGATCTCGTGTTCCCACAGAACGTCTCCCGTGCCGTGGGCGTTGCCGTTGAAGCACCGTACGAAGTTGTCCTCGCTGCACACGATGACGTCCGCGATCCCGTCGCCGCTGACATCCGGGATCGACGCCATGGCCTTCGGGCTGTTGTCGTAACCCACGTCGATCACGTAGGACCAGAGTCCCTGCCCCATGGGATACTGCGTCTCCACGCCCGAACCCACCAGCGAGACGTAGGTCAGGTTCTTGCTCGGGTCGTTGCTGTTGACCGTCAGAGTCGCCGAGTAAGGGATCGCCGATTCGGGATGGAACCAGACCCCGACGTCCGTCGAGGCCAGCGTGGCCAGGTTGATCGGGAAGCTCACCGATGCGTCCAGGTAGAAGTGGGCGTCGTCGCTGGCGATGTCGGTGATCGTCAATGTCGTATTCCCGTGGTTGCTGATCGTCAGGAACCATCTGGTACGTGCGCCGGCTCTCACCGTCCCATAGTTGTGCACGTCTTCCGAAAAGTGGATCGTCGGGTCAGGGTAGACCCCGTGGCCGGTCAGCGTGACTTGTTCCTCCGGATGGATCGGGTCGTTGGAGAACACCGTGCCCACCGCATCGAGTGGGGCAAAATCATCCGGGGCGTACACCACGGCCAGTTGGTCGTTGCCGGAAGGTGGTATAACCACCGGAAAGGTATCCGTGGCGGTAAGATCGTCGGCCGGGTTGAACGTCAAGGCGCTTATGCTCAGGTCTGCCGTTCCCGTGTTCTGCACGGTCATGTACCAAGTGGCGGAATCGCCGATCGAGACCGGCCCGAAAGCATGGCTCGCTACGGGAATGTTGATCTGCGGCGTTCCACCGCCCGCCAGGTCCACCTTGTACAGGTAATCAACGCCCCCTTCCCCATTGTCGCAGTACCACAGGTACTGCCCGTCATACACGATGCCGGCCGGGTCCACCCCCTCGGACGTATGACTGTCCAGCAGCCCGCCGGTTGTCGCGTCGATCTGGTAAAGGGTGTCGCCCCAGTAGTCCGCCATCCAGAGATTGCCGTTCTCCATGCCCAGATCCCAGGGCTGGTTGTCGGGGGCGGGGAAGTCGGCCAGGATCTTGCCGTCGAGGTTCACTTTGTACAGGTGGCTGGGATCGGGGTAGTAGCGAGCCACCCAGAAAGCGCCGTTGTCATAGGCAATTCCTGACATGTAGTGGGCAGGCAGATCGATTTGGGCCAGGAGGTTCCCGCTCCAGTCCATCTTCATGGCGACGGCCGGTGTGGACGAGGTTCCGGGGTGATCCGTCGTCCACAGATACTGCCCGTCGTAGGTCAGCCCATAGGCATCCTCCTGCGGACCGGTAAACAGAAGCGAGTAAGCCCCCGTGGCGGGATCGATCCGGTACACCTGGTTCCCATTGACGCCGTAGATGCCGCAGTACAGATACGTGCCATCGTAGGCCAGACCGGAAGCCCCCTCCGGGATGGAATAGGTGGCTACGATAGTCCACTCTGCTCTGGTGGGCGCTTGCCCAACCACGTCTTGTGGCGGACCGGATGCGTTTCCCTGGGCCGCTGATGCGACAGCGGCTGAGAAAACGGTCGCCGAGCACAACAGAAACGCCGCAAGCCCGACTTGACTATGTCTTGCCATTCTTCCGCCTCCACCAAAGCGACACCCGGAATCGTAGACGAACACCGTAACCCGAGTTTCAGGGCCTCTTCCAGCGAACCGCCTCCAGGCATGATCCAGGATGTCTGTTGTGCCGAGATGACCCGTCTGCGGTTTGCCTGCCCGGAATGGACATTCCCCGTTTTCCGCCTCGAACTCGATTCTACCGGCGCGCCGCCCCCGATTCAATGGACCAAGGACACCCCGACCAGCCCGCCCGAATTAAGCCACAGGGCCTCGTCCGGCCCGCGACTTCATTGACCGGCGGGAGACACCGCGTCCACCTCCACCTCGATCAGCATTTCCGGATCGATCAGCCGGCTGACCTCGACCATCGACGTGGCCGGAGGGTGACGCCCGAAGACTTCGCGGTGGGCACGCCCGAACTCCTCCCAGCGGCTCATATCAGTGACCAGCATGCGCGTGCGCACCACGTCGGAGAGCTCCGCGCCCAGGTCGCGCAGGGCCTGCTCGATGATCTCGAAGCAGCGCCGGGCCTGGGCGTAGCCGTCGCCCGGGGCGAAGGTGCGGCCACGATCGTCTACCGGCGCCGTGCCGGTGACGTAGATGTGGTCGCCGGCGCGCAATGCCCGGCAGTACCCGATCTCGGATTCCCACGGTGCCTTCGAAAACGTTCGCTGGAACTCCATCGCGCTGCTCTCGGACGTTCGCAAGTACAAGCCCCGGACGCGTCGTTGTCAAACCGCTGCCGGGCGGAGTACACTGCGGCACCGGTAGGGGCCTAATGAAGTGGACAACGGAGGGGCCGCTCCGCGACCCGGCTTATGAAGCCACCGGTTACCACAGGGGGATTGTCGTGCGTCTCGACGTGCAGCAACTCGGCAGATTGCTCGACGCCGCCGATCAACCGGCGCCGCCGGACGGCCCGGAGTGTCCCCCCGCCGCGGTGTTCGTCCTGCTGGCCCAGCGCCAGCAGACCAACCTCCTGCTGATCCGCCGGGCCGACCGGGGCGATCCCTGGTCCGATCAAATCGCCTTCCCCGGCGGCCACCTCGAACCCGGCGATGCCGGCGCCCTCCAGGCCGCCTACCGCGAGACCTTCGAGGAGGTCGGCATCAGCCCCGACGCCATCACCTACCTCGGTGAACTCGGACACTTCCAGACCAGAACGACCAAGGTGGACCTCCGCGCCTTCGTCGGCCTGTGGGACGGCGCCGGACCGCTGCGCACAGACCCGGTTGAAGTCGCCCAGGTCATCGAGGTCTCCCTGGGCTGGCTGCTCCGGGAGCAGAAGCGGCTGGGCTTTGCCGGCCGGCCCGAGCACCGCCTGGGCGACCGACTGGCCTATCCCCTGGGCGACACCGCCATCTGGGGCGTCACCGGTCGCATCATTCATCATCTGTTGGAGATGATCGGCCCCATCATCAGCCTGACCGGCGAGCGAGCATGACCTCCGGGCCGGGCCGGTGATCTTTCGGGTGCCGAAGCGCACAGGGGGCTCTGTGGGGATGGCTGCCTTTGCTCTAAACCCCGTCGCCGGAGCGCAGAGTTGTCAGGTCGTCGGCTCGAACGTTCTCCAGCGAACGTCAGCGTCGCGTGCGTTTGGCTCGCCGCGCCGGTCGGCGGGCGCTGGCCGTGGAGCGCTTGGCCTTTTTCACTCGGCCCTTGCGCTTGGGCTGGGCGTCGATCTTGGCCGCACTGGCCAGATCCGTGTCTTGCAGCACGTGGGCGAAATTGGATCGTACGCTGCCCCAGACCTCGTGCATGGCGCAGGGGTTCTCATCGCTGCACACGTGGTTTCCGAACGGGCAAACCCGGGGGCGCTCCACGTGCTCGAAGAGCGTCACCACCTCGATGAGCTTGATCTTCGACGGCGGGCGGGCGAACCGGAATCCGCCGCCGATCCCGCGCGTGCCCTCCACCAGCCCGGCCCGCACCAGTTGGCGCATGATCTTCGACAGGTAGTTCGTGGGGATCTCGCCCAGCTCCGCCAACTCCCGGGCTGTCATGGGCAACTGGTTCAGGTTGCGGACCATCGTGGACATCGCGATCAGCGCGTATGTAGATGTCGTCGTAAGCATAACAAGTTCTCCGGGGTTTTGGATATCGGCATGTAGTTTGCGCCCGCCCCGGCCTGCTTGCAATAGGCGTTTTCCCCGTGGAACACTTTTTTGCGCCGGTTCCGGCCGGACTGCACCTCGCCCCGGCCCGGGTCCTGAGGGTGCCCGCGTTGACGGGTGGGGCGCCGGTCCGTACTATCTCGGTAGCCTCGGGACCGATGCGGCAACGAACTGGAGCGGTCCGATGAACGACTGGCGAGCCGACAGACTGAACCAGTTGCCCCCCTATCTATTCGTCGAGATCGATCGCCAGAAGCGCAAGGCGATCGCCGCCGGCAAGGACGTCATCGATTTCGGCGTGGGAGACCCGGACAAGCCCACCCCGGGTTTCATCATCGACAGAATGGCCCAGGCCATACGCGACCCGGCCAACCACACCTATCCCTTCGGCGTCGGAGTGCCCGAGTTCCGTCAGGCCGCGGCCGAGTTCTTCGCCCGGCGCTTCGGCGTATCGCTCGATCCCCAAACCGAACTCGTCGTGCTGATCGGCTCGAAGGAGGGTCTGGGCCACCTGCCGCTGGCGGTGGTTAATCCGGGCGACACCGTACTGATCCCCCAGCCTGCCTACCCGGCCTATCAAGCCGCCACCATCTTCGCCGGCGGTAAGCCCTACCACCTCGATCTCTCCGAGGATCGCCACTGGCTGCCCGACCTCGACGCCGTCCCACCGGACGTCTGCCGGGCGGCCAAGTTGATGTTCCTGAACTATCCCAACAACCCCACCGGCGCGTTCGCATCCTTGGCGTTCTTCGAAGATGCGGTGGCCTTCGCCCGCCGGCACGACATCCTCATCGCTCAGGACGCCGCCTACAGCGAGCTGTATTTCGAGGAGGCTCCCCCCAGCATCCTGCAGATCAAGGGCGCCGCCGACGTGGCCGTCGAGTTCCACTCCCTCTCCAAGACCTTCAACATGACCGGTTGGCGGCTGGCATACGTCGCCGGCAACCGATCGGCCCTGGCGGCGCTGGCCCAGGTCAAGAGCAACGTGGATTCCGGGCAGTTCAATGCGGTACAATGGGCCGGGCAAGAGGCCCTCAGCCACCCGGACCACGTCGAAGTCCGAGCCATGCTCGACGTCTACCGGCGCCGGCGCGACGTGGTGGTCGAGGGCTTGCGTAACGCGGGCCTGCACGTAGCCAGGCCGGCCGCGACCTTCTACGTCTGGGCCAGATGCCCCGACGGCTTTACGTCTATGGAGTTCGCCGCCAAGCTGCTGGACGAGGCGGCCGTGGTGGTCGTGCCCGGGCTGGGTTTCGGCCGACCCGGGGAGGGGTATTTCCGGATGGCCTTGACGGTGAGCATCGAGCGCACCCGCGAGGCGATGGCACGATTGGCCGAGGTGAGAGCATGACCCCGTCAGGGAAGACGATGGTGGTGTACGACGTCGCGACGCTGCCGGACCGCTGCACCGAGCATACGCCTAACCCCAAGCGCCAGCCGCCATACCACGTCGTCCTCCACGACGACGATGATCACACCTACGCCTACGTCCTCGAGATGCTTCGAAGCCTCTTCGGGCACACCATCGAGCAGGCCTTCGGCATGGCCGTCGAAGTGGACACCGCTGGCCGATCCGTCGTGGACACCACCACGCTCGAACGGGCCGAGCTCAAACGCGATCAGATTCACGCCTGGGGGCGGGACTGGCGACTCCGCCGCTGCGCCGGCAGCATGAGCGCCACCATCGAGCCGGCCGTCTGATCCCCAACACGTATTGCCCAGCTCGGTAGGGTGCGTGCAGCGAAGCGAAACCCACCAACTCACTACCCGGCAGGCGTTTCTGCGCGCGGTACGAACGCCAGGGCCTGCTCCTGCGACCACACGCCCGGGATGGTCGTCTCGCACTTGGGGCATTTGCCCCCGGCAATCTCGTTCGACGTCACCCGGAAGCCCACGCGCCGGATCAGCTCCTGCCCGCAGTTGTGGCAGTAGGTGTTCTCCCCCGGGTGCATGGGCACGTTCCCCGCGTACACGTAGTGCACCCCCTCATCCAGCGCGATCTGACGGCAGCGCTCCAGCGTGGGGACCGGCGTCGGAGGCAGATTCGTGATCCGGTACGTCGGATGGAACCGCGTGAAGTGCATCGGAACGTCCGGGCCTAGGTGCGCCACCACCCAGCGGCTCATCTCGCCGATCTCCTCGGGCGAGTCGTTCAGCGTCGGGATGATCAGCACCACCAGCTCGAACCAGATGCCGATGTCCTTGAGCACCTCCAGCGTGTGCATCACCGGCTTCAGCTCGCCCGCGCACGACTCGACGTAGAACTTCTCCGTAAAGGCCTTGAAATCGATCTTCACGCCGGTCAGTTGGTGGCACAGTTGCCGCAGCGGCTTCTCCTGAATGTACCCGTTCGAGATCATGACAGAGCCGATGCCGTTCCGCCGGGCCAGCACGGCCGAGTCGTGCATGTACTCGTAGAAGATCACCGGCTCCGAATACGTGTACGCGATCGTCGGGCACCCGCGGGCCCGGCAGGCCTGCACCAGCCGGTCCGGCGTCACCAGCGTGCTGCCCACCTGCTCCGGGCGGAACTGGCTGATCTGCCAGTTCTGGCAGAACTTGCACTCGATGTTGCAGCCGGCCGTGGCGATCGAGAACGCGTCCGTCCCCGGCAGGTAGTGGAACAGCGGCTTCTTCTCGATCGGGTCGATGTTGGCCGAGCACAGCGCTCCGTACACCAAAGTCTGGTACCGCCCGCCCCGGTTCTCCCGCACGCCGCAGTAGCCGCGTTCGACGTCGGCCACCTGGCACTCGCGCGGGCACAGCACGCACTTGACCTTCCTGTCGGGCAATTCCTCCCAGAACATCGCCTCGTGACGGGCGACGCCCTCCAGCACCGGGCCTTCCAGCGCTCCGGTGCCGGCCACGTCCTGACCCAGGGCGATCCCCGTCCGGCACAGCGCGCCCGCCGCCCCGCAGGCCAGCCCCCAGCGCAGCAGATCACGCCGCGAGGGCTGGGCGAAGATGTTCTCGAGGTCATTCATGGTTCACCTCGACCGCGTCGGAGTCTGCAGCCCATCTGGCTTCTCTTTCCGCGGGCGGCAGATGAACACCGCCGACCACGCGTTGGCGCGATTCTCGCTCCTCACGCAGGCGCCGTATGACAACCGGGTCCGCCAGAAGATCGCGGCAGAACGAACGGAGCTTCTCTTTCGCCCGAGTGTAGATGCCCTGGAAACCTCCCTCCTTGCTCGACTGCTTCACTACGGGCCTGATCGCCAGCCATCCCAACAGTGATAACGCCAGAACGAGCATGCCTGCTTCGTGCGAATAGCCATAATAGACGTTCAGGAAAAGATAGATGGCCCCGCTTACGATCAACGCCCAGGCCACTCCCGCGAGGTGGTACCAACCCAGTACGCGCCCCCATTTAGGACGGAACATGGCGTACTGTCCAAAAGCACGAACCGTCATCGCCCACACGCACACGGCGGGGATGATCACAACCAGGGCGCAAGCATACGCTCGATACCAGACCAGCAGCAACCCACCCGCGAAGCACCACATGCACGCCACGCAAATCGTGGACATCGTCTCCAGCGGGCGCATGAGATCGGCCACGGTGGCGCCCGGAATCCGACACGCCTCGGGCAAGTTGTCGTGCCCGCACTCCGGACACCTGATCGGATCGCCCGCCAGCCCGCGCAGGTTGTAGCCGCAATGGAGGCAGAACAGGTCCTCGTCGCATGTGTCCCCAGCGACGAGATCGCCCACCTGTTCAGTCACCGGTTCAGACCTCGATGCGTTCGATCCTGGACAGGTCGGCCACGCCCAGACCTCGGGCGCCGGCCGTGGCGATGTGCTTCGGCGGCCGCTTCTCGGCTGCCAGCGATTCCAGACCCTCCACCCGGCGCTTCTCGTCGAGCAGCTCGGCGCCCACCGCGTCGGCCGCCACGATGTCGTCACTCACGATCAGCCCGCCGAACGGCCAGGCAAAGCCCGCATGCCGCCCCGGCCCCGCATGGTATTGCCCCCGCGTCGCATCGCACACCGTCAGCCGCCACTTCGGCCCGATGAACCGGTGCGACACCACGTCCGACACGTACGGGTCGCAGTTGTGGTCGTGATACTTGTTCGGGTTGTGGATCGCCCCGTAGAAGTTCTTCATGCCCAGCGAGACGCCGGCCAGATTGTGGTCCTTCAGCACCGGCACGCAGATCAGGGCGTTCACGTCATCCGCCACGATCCGCGAGAAGCACGACCCGATGTGTCCGTTCGATTCGATGTCGCCCTGGTATCCGCCGCCGATCCGCTCCGCGTCGGTCCCGCGGCACTGAACGCCGCTGCGGCTCTTGTTCAGGTTGAACCCCGCCGCCGCCAGCTCCACGTCGAAGCGGTCCCAGATGGTGATGTTCTCGGCCGGTACACCGGCTGCACCCAGACCGGCCACGATCGCGTCAACGACCGCCGGCTGCGTCGACAGACCCAGCGTGTTCACCTTGATGCCCACCCGGTCCTTCTTGCCGAAGAACTGCCGCCAGGCCGTCGCCGCGTTGGGCGCTCCGGTCAGCTTCTGCATCGAAGCGTCGAGCAGCTTGCGGACAAGGTCCGCGTGCTCGGCCACGCGACCCGTTGTCAAGGCATCGTCGCGGGCAATCGCCACCCGCGCCTTTGGCTTGCCGGCCTCATCACCGCCGGCCGACAGCGGCCTGGGCCACAGGGCTGCCCCGGCGGCGGTCGCGCCGACCCGGGCTAAAAACTCGCGACGAGTGCTTCGTGGCAACATGGTGAACTCTCCGTCCGGCCGGCGGATCGTTCCTCGATTCCTCTTTCCGTCGGACCAATGAGCCCGGCCTACTTCTCGTTCGGCTCGGGTTCTCCGAATACCTCCGCTTCAAACGAGTATATCTGCGCCTCCGGGCGTTTCCAAGCATCGGGCGGCAGCCCGGCCTTCCCGCAGGTCTGTGCCAGGAATTCTTCCCGCGTCCAGCCACGCTCGTAGGCCACTTGCGGCAACAGAACGCCGCGCTGCGGTGGCAGGACGAGCCACAACCCGTGACGCCCGATGACGATCTCGTTTGTGTCGGTCACCTGCTTCAGGGGCGTCAGGTAACTGATCTCCACGTCGATGCGGTCCAGCTCCGCGCTCGTCACCGGGTTGTCCACGAAGCGGGAATCCCGGCAGGCCTGGACGGCGTTGTGCACCACCGCCTCGTACAGCGGTCCGGTCGCCTCCATGTTGCCAATGCAGCCGCGGAGCCGACCGTGGTTCTCCAGCGTCACGAAGCACGCCCCGTCCGCCCGGACGCCCGCCGGCAACGTGTCCGGATTGACCTCCGCAGCCGGCTTGTTGTTCAAATACGCGGTCGCCGTCTGCCGAGCCAGCCGCAGAAGGGTATCTCGCTCCGACGCACCCAGGCTCCCCGGCCGCTCGGTGAACACGAACGACTGGTACGTCACGCTGCTGTCCCACTCGTTCGTCATGTTGCCGGACGTATCGAACGCCGCACGCACGCCCTTGGCCCCGCCTCGCATCGACAGAATGCGCAGAAGCAGCGAGACTGGCCCGCGTCCGCAGATCGTGTCGCCAGTCCTCGCCAGGTGGGCGGCAAAGCCGTCGAAGTCGCATGCCAGGAGGGGTGCGGCCGCCTGGTCCGCCAACTCACGCAGCTTGTTCGGCACGTCGTCGGTGAACGGGCGATAGCCGAAGTTCGACCCGTAGTGCGTGAAATCCGTGCTGGCCACCAGCAGCGTCTCGTCGTCAATGAACGGAACGATCGCCCTGGCGGCCGCCGCGTACTCCGCCGCGTCCATCCGACCCACCAGCAGCGGAACCAGCTTGAACTCGCCAAGCGTCCGTTGCAGAAACGGCAATTGCAGCTCCAGCGAGTGCTCGCGACTGTCGACGTCGGGATTCGACGCGAACACCGGATTGGCCAGCAACCGGTCGCAGACCTCCCGGTCGATCGGCACGTCACCCAGCGGCGTCTGGTAGGCCGTCAATTCGCTCGGCACGTCCACGCCGCGATACCCGCTGGCATTGCGGTGGCTGAACGCCATGACGATCGCCCGCTTGTACGTGTGCCCCTTCAGACATCGGTAACCCGCCGCCGCCACCGGGGCGCTGAATCGGTAGCCCGCGTGCGGCGAGATGACCGCCAGGGGCTTGCCTTCAATTTCCGGCGGCGACGCCTTCGCCAGCAGGTCGTCCACGTTCTTGGCCAGATCCTCGGCATCGAGGGGATACCAGCTTCCCGCGCAGTACGCCGGGCGCACCGCCGGCTCGCCGCCTCTCGCCAACCCCGCACCGAGCGCCACCGTGCCGATGACGACGGCCGACACCATCAATCGCCTGATTCCTTGGGCGTGCATCGCTCACACCTCCCACCGGCCCGAACAAACGTAGTCTACCGCAAGACGACGCCTTATCGAAGTTCGCATACGCGCCCACCGCGTCGTGACGGTCATCCACCCAGCGGAATCGCACGATCGACGCGGAAGACGTCGTCCGGCGGGGCGCCCCGCCAAATCAGGCTCACCTCGCGGGCCACGAACGACAGCCCGCCCCGCTCCGACCAAGCCGCCTGCAACTGCGATTCAAGCTCGGCCATCGCTTCGGCACCGCGAACCTGCCCCACGCTCAGATGCGGCGTGAACCCGTTCGCGTGGCGCGACGCGTCGTCACAATCCGGAACGGCCGACTGGAGCGCCGCCTGCAACCGCACCATCGCATCCTGCGGCTCGGGCGCCAGCCACAGCGTGTACTTGCTCCGCCCGTGCCCGAAGTGTCGGAACTCCCCCAGCCGAACCTCGAACGGTTCGACCCGTCTGCCGGCCTCGCGCAGAACCGCCTCGACCTCGTCGAATTGCTCCCGCACCCGAAACGGATACAGCAACGTAACGTGCGGCATCCACCGCCGGACCTGCCGATCATGCTCCCGCCGGATCGCCTGAACCGGCCCCCACACATCCCCGGGCGGAATGAGTACGACGGCGGTCTGATGAGTCTTGGTCGTCATCCTCTCTGAATCAGGATACCCGGTGCAACAGCACGGTAAAGGGCCTACCGCCTCAAGAGCAGACACAATCCGTACACCCTGCCCCGGCGGGTGCTTGTCGGAAGAGCCTACGCGTGTTAAAGATGAGTCTGCCGCTTCAATCGTTCAAAGAGCGGCGTCTGCACCCGGATGTCTTGTGGCGACTGATCGAGAACGCGATGGACCGCCGGCACGTCCTGGGCGATGCACACCCCGACGCGTCGGCGACCCTCCGCAGCCTCGTCCACCCGTACGAAGCCTGGGGCAAGCCGGAGCAGATGGCCAATTGGCGGCCCAGGCCACCCGAATCTGCCGTCGTAAAGGACCGCTCCGTCGGCCACGACGTATCTCCCGGCCAGGACGAACCCGGAGGGACCCCGGATGAATGAGCAGGAGTCAGCCCGAACGCTTGAGGCCATGCGCCGGGCCGTCACCGACCAGGCCTATGTCCTGACCACGCACGCCCTGCTGGAGATGCGAGCGGACCATCTGGACGTGGTGGACGTGGAATCCGCCATCTTGACGGGTACAATAGAGCGTGTCTTTGAGGATGATCCCCGGGGGCCGCGTTACGAGGTCGTCGGCACAGCTTGCGATCTGACGACCCCGGTGGGCGTGGTGGCCCGATTCGCCGGCCCGCTGCTGATCATCACCGTTTACGAGAGACGCCCATGAGCCTCTACGACTTCGCCTGCGAGCATTGCGACGGCACGGTCCGGGAACGCGTCGTAGACCGCGAGCCCATCAGCCATCATCGTGGAATCGTGATTCTCGAGAATGTCCCCGTCGGCGTGTGCGACCGTTGCGGAGCCCACTACTACGCCGCCCCGGTTCTCAAGCGTGTCGAGTCCATCCTGACCGCCGACCAGCCTCCCGAACGAACCATCGAGGTCCCCGTCGTGGCCTACTGACCGGGCGACCGCCTCGCCCTCAACTCGCCTGCCGGGCCTGCAGCATGCTCCGCACCAGCTTGACCAGGGCCTTGCGATCCACCGGTTTGGTCAGGTAATCGTCGGCCCCGCATTCGGTCGCCCGTTCGATGTCCCCGGTCTCGTTCAGCGCCGTGATCATCACCACGAAGATGTCCCGAGTCTCCGGGTTGCTCTTCAGATGACGGCAAACCTCGAACCCCGACATCTTGGGCATCATGATGTCCAGAAGAATCAGGTCCGGCTTGTGACGGTCCACCATCTCCAGGGCTTCGACCCCGTTGACGGCCGGCAGCGTCGTCACCTCGGGCTGCAGGTCCTCCATGTACACCTCGAGCAACTCCAGGTTCTGAGGGTTGTCCTCGACGATGAGCACCTTACAAGGAGCCAAAGGCTGATTGACATCTGCGGTCATGAGCAATCCGTCCAACGAGCAACGCCGGCCACGCACCCCGGCCGGCAACGACGTCCTGATCCACCGCTCTTATACCGAAACGCGCCCCCCGGGTCCATTCCCCCACACGCGGCCTCGCAAGCTCAACTGCTCACCTTGGCCACCACCACGGTCAGGTCGTCGGCCTGCGGGGCCAGCCCGGCAAACCGCCGAACGTCCCACAGCACCTGCTTGGCCATCACCGGGGCCGGCTCCGCACGATACCGCAGCATCGAAGCGCGCAACCGCTCCACGCCGAAAGACTCCCCCTGGAAGTTCACCGCCTCGGTGACGCCGTCGGTGTAAAACACCAGCACGTCTTTGGGCCTCAGATGCAGCACGTCCCGCGCGAACGTCTCGTTCGGTGACACCCCGATCACCAGCCCGCCCGTCTCCAGCGGCGTGAACTCGTCACCGCGGAGCAGCAACGGCGGGTTGTGCCCGGCGTTGCAGTACGTGATCTGCCCGCCGTCCGGGCTGAACACGCCGTAGAACAGGCTGGCGAACTCGTCGCTCAGCGTGTCCCGGTACAGGTGCCGGTTCACCCGCTCGATGATCTCGTTCACGTCCAGCACCGAGTGCGCCAGCCCGCGCAGCGCCGCTCGCACCGAGGCCATCATCAGAGCCGCCGGCAGACCCTTGCCCACCACGTCGGCCACGCACAGCCCCTGGTTGCCCCAGGGCAGATCGATGAAGTCGTAGAAGTCGCCGCCCACCTCCAGCGTCGGAGCATACACCGCCCCGAACGCCAGGTTTTTGTGCTTCGGCGGTCGAGCCGGCATCATCCGCCGTTGGATCTCGCCCGCGTAGGCCATCTGCCGGTGATACCGGGCCGACTCTTCCCGCTGCGTGTGCAGCCGGGCGTTGACGATCGCCGCCGCCGCCTGGGCCGCCACCGCTCGCAGCAGCGAAACCTCGAACAGACTGAAGTGGTGCGGCTCCCCCGAGTACACCCGGATCAGCCCCACCGTCTGACCGCGGTGAGCCAGCGGAGCACAAAGTCCGCTCACGATCCCCTCGCGCCGGGCCTCTTCCGGATACCGCGTCCGCGGATCGGTGGCCGTGTCCGCGATGTACACCGTCTCACCCGCCAGCGTCGCGTCGTCGATCGGGTTCTGCCCGATCACCACCGGCCCCTTGTTGCGATACTCCGCCGACAGATTGTGCACCGCCTGCATGACCAGCTCACCGGTCGACTCGTCCAGCAGCCGGATCGAACACGCCTTGACGTGCATCACGTCGGCCACCTGCCGGGCGATCTGCTCCAGGATGTCCTGCAGGTCCTTCGTGCCCGAGAGCAACCCGGCCAGCGTGTACACCGCGCTCAGTTCCTCGACCCGGTCCCGGATCAGTAGGTCCTGCCGACACATCCGGGCCAGCGTCTTGGCCAGCAGCTCGGCACAGTTGATCGTGGCCTGACGTTTGGCCTTACTCCAGGGACCCAGCTGCTCGGCCGCCGCCGCCAGCGCCGACGCGTCCAGCTTGTGCGCCTCCGCCAGTTGCCGGACCTGTTCGGCGCCGATCGGTGAGGCCGGCCGATCACCCACCACGATTGCGCCCACCTGCCTGCCGTCGAACTCGATCGGCACGCGAATGTGCGGCAGCCCGGCGTGGCAGGTCTGCCCCGCCCCGCCCCGACCCGATGGCCCCGAAGATTCCGCCCCGGCCCGCCCCAATTCCCCCGACGATTCCGCCTCGGCCCGCGCCGTCTGTTCCGCGCTCTGAGCGCAGGCCGCCTGACCGCTGCCCGACGTGTTGATCAGCGAGCACAGCGGCGCGTTGCACGACGGCCGGGTCACCGGACGCCCGTCCGCGTCGCAGATGCTCATCGACACCCGCCCCAGCGCAGCGAACGCGTCCTGCATCTCCTGCAGCGTCCCCAGGTCGACCGAGTCGGTCAGCCGATGCGTCGCTCCGTTCACTTGTCCCATACCCAGTCCGTATCCGATCCCAACCCCGCCGTCGACCCCGACCCCCGACCCCCTCTGCCCCCGACACCGCCCCGCCGTCGCCGGCCGAAAGGACACCATATGCGCCCCGGGGACTTGAGTTCAAGGGCTTGGCTGCGGTTGGTGTGAGAATTCCAAATGCCGGGCGTCTGATCCCGGGTAGAAGGACTTACGCTAGTAACTCTCGAAGACGACCTGAAACTCGCCGAAATCGTCCAGGTCAACGTCCGCATCCGCGTCGAAGTCGAACACCCCCGGTGGCACCGTGCACGTACCGGGGATCGGCTGGTCCGGCCCGCCCAGACAGTCCCACAGGTACGCATAGTCGTCCGCGTCCACGTCGCCGTCTTCGTCCGCATCGCCGGCAACCAGGGCGCACTCCACGTGGTCCACACCGAAGGCGTCCACCCCCGCCTCGACCAGAGACTTGCCGCCCAGGTCCGATGCCTCGAACCGCACTCGCACCTGATCGTTCGGCACCACGAAGTTGCCCACCGCGAACGAATGCTTCGTCCAGCCGGCCGACGTCACCGGCCCGATCGTCTCGGCCGGCGTCCAGTTCGACCCGTTATCGTTCGACACGTAGATCTTGAACACGTCCTCGGCGGGGTTCGAGTTGGTGTTGTTCGTGTACCACACCGCGTAGCGCACGATGGCGTTGCCGTCCGTCAGGTCGATGGTCGGTGAGATCAGCCAGGTGATCCCGTCCTCGACGTCCGAGTCGCCGTCCACGTTGTCCGTCAGGTAGCACCGGCCCGAGCCGTCGTAGTCCGTCGGCGGGTCGCCGCGATCGCCCCCGCCCACCGGCACGCCGCGCGTCCACGAGCCGTCCGTCAGCTCCGGGCTGTCCACCACCGTCCAGCCCGTGTCTGTCTCGAAGTTGTCCCTGAACGTGTTCACCAGCGTGCCGACCGGGGCCGTATACCTCTCGGCCGGAGCATTCGCCGGCTCGTACGTCACCCCCGTCTTCGAGCCTTCGACGCTGAAGTAATACTCCGGTGTGTCGTCGCACGCGGCCCCCGGCAGCGTGGCCCGATACAGGCTCCCGCCCACGTACGTCAGCGGCGCCGTCTGGTACCCGCCCCCGTCGTACCGATAGTGCAGCGTCGCGCTCCCCGGCACCGCGCTCTCGAAGAACGAGTCGATCTGCACGTCGATCACTTCGGGTGTGTACGGCGTCAGCACCTCCGGTACACCATTGGGCAGGGAGATGGACGTGCCGATCTGGTCCGCCGCCCACTCGGTCAGGTGCAGGATGGCCGGCAGGTTCTCCTGGCAGGTGGGCAGAATCTCGGTGGGCGGAGGGTTGAACGCCGGCAGCCCGCCGCCCGCCGGTCGCAGCTCGATGGTAAACGCCGCGGCCCCAGCCTCACCGTACGCCCAATCCACCGAGCAGCCGTTCGCCAGGTAGATGGTCTCGGCCAGCGGACCGGCCGCGTAAGACACACCGTGCACCCCCTCGATCAGCGCCTGCATCGCGTCGCCCAGCGTCTGGAACGTCGTCCCGTCCGGCTCGTCCGGTCCGCCCAGGTAGTCGTAGCCCCACGGCCACATGAGCTTCTGCCCGTAGGTGTGGTAGTCCATGTACGCCAGCAGACCGGGCCGCGAAAGGATGAAGTTGCTCAGCCACGTCGTCTCCGGCTCGCTGAAGGCGAACGGCCCGCGATAGGTTTCCGAAGACGTCACCGGGCTCGACCCGATGTCGTCGTAGCCCCACTCGTAGCCCCAGTTCCGGTTCAGGTCCACGCCCCAGGTCCCGTCGCCGTTGCTGCGGCGGTTCTTCCGCCAGTAACGCTGAGACGTCCACGTGTACACGTACCCGTCCGGATTCACGCACGGCGCCAGGTAGATGTCCACGTTGTCCACCAGATACGCGATCGCCGGGTCGCTGTCGTAGTTGTTCACCAGATGATCGGCCAGGTACAGCACCACCGGCGCCGTCAGCCACTCCCGACAGTGCATCAGGGCATTGTAGACCACGGCCGGTTTCGGGGCCGCCGCGCTGCCCGTGATGTGCAGCGCCCAGAGCTGCCGCCCGTCGATCGACGTGCCGAAGCTGGTGACCTCACACAGGTCCGGCCGGCTGGTGGCCAGGTCGTTCAGGACGGACAGGATTTCGGCCAGCGTCATGTACGCATCCCACGTGCCCCGAGTCGCCGGACGCTCCAGGTGTTGCCTCGCCACCGGCCCCAGATCGTCGATCAGGATTTCGTACGGGATGCCCGACGCGTCCAGGTCCACCATGCGCTCCGGCGGCACCCGGAACGGGAACGACCACACGCCCGGATAGTCCGTCCACGGGTCGGGCGTAATGCTCAGGATCACTTCCAGGTCCGCCGGAGTCCGGACCTCCGCCCGAACCACCTTGTGCCCCGCGTACGTCTCCGTCTGCGACGCCACGTTGTCGATCGGCCTGGCGTCCAGCGCCAACCGTTCCTGGGCCGGCAGCGGCCGCGCCCAAACCAGCAGCCCGACCGTGATCAGCGCGGTTCTGGCTCGCACCATCGGAATGTCCCTCCTGGTGTGTCCCGATTTCATTGTACGAGATCGGTGCCCCCAGGGGAACCTGGCCGATAAGCGGGCAGAAGGGCGGTTTTCCCGAACGCTCGGGCGGCAGCCCCCTGGTGCCATGGACCTGACTGGAACCGGGCCGTACCGTCCTGCGTCCAAGGCCTGGGGCGGCGAGTGTGCCTGTCGGGGCCGTCCCAAGCGGTGTGATGAGCCAATCCTAAAACAAGGAGTCTGCCGATGCGTACCTACCGCCTTGCCCATTCGGTCCTGCTTGTCGGTCTGCTGGTCCACGCCGCCTCCGCCGCCCAGCCGGCCCTGACCATCTACAACCAGGATTTCGCCGTCATCCGTCAGAACGTCGCCCTCGACCTCCAGCCGGGCGTCAACGAGGTTCGCTGCACCGACACCACCGCCCACCTCGAGCCCGACTCGGTCATCCTGCGCGACCCCACCGGCCGCCACGCCCTGCAGATTCTCGAACAGAACTACCGCGCCGACCCCATCTCGCAGGAGCTGCTGCTGTCGCTCTTCGAGGGCCGGACCATCGACTTTCTCATCACCGGCCGCGACGATCCCGTGCCCGGGCGCATCGTCCGCAGCGCCTACGTCCCTCATCAGGCCGCCTGGAACCGCTACGGGCAGCAGTACGCCATGGCCCAACGCAGGATGATGTACCCCGGAGGTGCCGCCGGTCAGCCGATCATCGAGATGGACGGCCGCTTGCGCTTCGGCCTGCCCGGTGTCCCGCTCTTCCCCAATCTGGCCGACGACACCATCCTCAAGCCCACCCTCCACTGGCTCATCGAGACCGACGCCGCTGGAAAGGTCGACGCCGAGCTCTGCTACGTCACCGGCGGAATGAGCTGGGAGGCCGACTACAATGTCGTCGCCCCCGCGGACGGTGACGTGCTCGATCTGGTCGGCTGGATCACCATGGACAACCAGACCGGCCGGGCCTTCCAGGACGCCCGCATCAAACTGATGGCCGGCGACGTCAGCAAGATTCAGCAGCCGGGCATGGAGCCCATGAGCAGGGGCATCAGGCTGGATTACAACCTGGGCGGCGAGATGAGACCGCCCGTCACCGAGAAGACCTTCGACGAGTACCACCTCTACACCCTGCGCCGGCCCACCACTCTGCGCGACCGTGAGACCAAGCAGGTCGAGTTCGTCCGCGCCGGCGGAATCGAGTCCCAGCGCCTGTACGTCTACGACGGCCTCCAGATCAACTACGAGTGGTACCGAGGGTGGTCCTTCGAGAACATCCGCCAGAACCGCGACTACGGCGCCAACTTCCAGCCCAAGGTCTGGACCATGCGCGAGTTCGCCAACACCGAGGCCAACCAGCTCGGCCTGCCCCTGCCCGCCGGCCGCGTGCGCTTCTACCGCCGCGACGACGACGGCCAGCTCGAGTTCACCGGCGAGAACAACATCGACCACACCCCGCGCGACGAGACCGTCCGCGTCTACACCGGCAACGCCTTCGACCTCGTCGGACAGCGAATCCGCACCGATTTCCAGATCGACACCTCGGCCCACTGGTGCGACGAGTCCTTCGAGATCAAGCTGCGCAACCACAAGACCGAACCGGTCGAGATTCGCGTCGTCGAGCACCTCTACCGCTGCCGCACCTGGGACATCGCCGAGAAGTCCCACGACTTCACCAAGCTCGATTCCATGACCATCGAGTTCCGCGCCCAACTACCCCCCGACGCCGAGGAAACCATCACCTACAAAGTCCACTACACCTGGTAGGAGCGACGTACTGATCCCAGTTCCAGGATGACTCTGCCGATTCACGAGCCGCGAACGGAACCCGTCCCGAGCCGCGAGCTTCAGCTCGCGCGGCCTATGGCCTGAGAGAGACGTGGAATCGGCGGATACCCAATCGGCATGAACGAACTGTAAACGGTATGAGAGCCGGGTGCAGGGTGCGAATCCAACGGGCGCCGTGTCAGCCCTCCGTCGCCTCCGGAACGTCGATGTATGCCTTGCAGTGCGGGCAGTTTTGCACCGAGCCCCCTTGCGCCGCGGGGAACTCCGACGTCCGTCCGCATTCTTCGCAGGTGGCGGCCACGGGTCCGGCGTCAGGGCTGCCACGCCTGTCCTTGCGGGCAAAGTGATCCCTCAGCAGAGCGGTGGCTCGTGCCGCGTCCTCCGCGTTGGTCACGCAGACCTCGATGCCCTCAGGCGCGACGATCAGGGACGTCTGCATCATGGCAGCCGCATGCTCGTCCTTGACCAGCGCGGCGATCCCCTGCTCCGAAAGCCAGGCCACCACCACTTTCGCCTCCTCAATGTCCGCGGCTCGGTACACGCAGGGCAGATCGCGCGACATCGCTTACACTCCTGTCAACGAGTTGAAGAACCGTCACCCGCGGCGAATGCGCTCGCACAGCCCGCTGCCGTTACGACCCTTTGCCGGGTCCCTGCTCGGCGCCGATTCTGATCGCCAGGACCTCCGACAGCACCCGGCCACGTGCGTAGAAGTTGCCGCGCTCTTGGGCCGTTTCGCCGCCCACGATCACGTGCGATTTCCCGACCGGATCGTACACCCCAACGTGCCCCTGACGCGTGCTCGGCATAGCGTCTTCGTGCCGCGTCCAGGTATTGTCCTTCAGGTCGTAGCTCCACACGCTGCGTGGTCCTGGCGGGCCCGTCTCCGCCAGGGACAAACCACCGGCCAACATCAGCAGGTCGTGCTCGGCGTCATACGTCAGACTCGTCCCCTCCATCGGCGGGGGCGGGTCGCCCCCACCCGGCAGTTTCGTCCACACTAGGCCCTCCAGGTCCAGCATGAAGACTTCCCGGTCGATCAGAGCCCGTCCCCAGGCGTAGCCCACCCCGCCAAAGATAAACATGCGGTTACGCTCCGGATCGATCGCCACCGCATGGTTCCATCGCTCCGGCGGCACCGCGCCCGTGGGTCTCAGTCGGTGCCACTTCCTGGCCTTCAAGTCGAACGCCCATAGGTCGTCCAGCGAGTTGAACCCGCTCGAGGCCGTCGGCCCGCCATCCCCGCCGTGAACCAGCAACCGGTTTCGCTCCGCGTCCGCCACCATGGCGCAGCCGTTCCGTGCGGGAGGCCCCTCGCTCCCATCTGAAACAAGTTGCCAGGATCGCTTTGCGTCCGCGCCAAGGCCCAGAACCCATAGCTCGGCCACGGGCTTCTCGGCGTCTCGTGGCCAGCCGCCGAACAGGTACAACGCATCCTCGCCGGGAACGTAGACCATCCCCGGCCCACCGGTGCCCCGCGGCCCGGGACCGGCGACCTCGATGACGGACGATCGCATCGTCGCCAGATCGATGCTGAGGACCCCGGCACGTGTCTTGGACTTTACCGACTCGCTGCCGCCGAAGATGAGCAGACGCCCCCGTTTCGAGTCATACGCACAAGCCGACAACACACCCACTCCGGCGCCGTCAATCTCTGCAACCCGCACCGCAATCTCACGGGCAAGAGGAGCGCTGGCGTCGGCCACCGCCATCGTGGCTAACGGCAGTAAGGTCAACACGACAGCGACAATCCTGAGAGGACATCGCACCTGTGATCGCCCACCGCAGCGCTGTACCCTGTTTCCTGGCTTGCTGTGTACCATGGTCGTTCTCCTCGGTATCTCGCGCTTGGTCACACCGCACGCCGTATCCCGGCGCGCAAGCCTACCCCACTCGCGCGACCAGGTCGGCGACGATCGTCTCGACTTTGCCCGCGGCCGCTTCCCTGGCCCGCTCCAGGTCATCCGCCGGCTCTTTCAGCAGAATATAGAACTTGATCTTCGGCTCCGTCCCACTCGGCCGGGCGATCACCTTCCCCCCGTCGGCCAGCGTGAAGATCACCACGTTACTCGGCGGCACCTCGTAGCGCCCGATCACCTCGTTCGTGGCCAGGTCCCGGTTCTCGCCCGTACTGATGTCGGCCACCGCCCTGACGTCAAACCCGCCGATCGTCTCCGGCGGCGACCTGCGCAGCCCCTCCATCAGGCCCTTGATCTTCTCCCCTCCCTCTTTCCCGGGCAGCACCACGCTCTTGGCCCCCTCGTGGTAATAGCCGAACCGCCCGAACAGCTCCTCCAGCAGCCCCA
>DATKXO010000104.1:0-21291 GCA_035528995.1 Phycisphaerae bacterium
TGGGTCTGATCGACTCTCACGCGCACCTGACCGACGAGAACCTGATCGGAGCGATCGATGAGGTGCTGGGTCGGGCTCGGGCGGGGGGCGTCGAGCGGATCATTACGGTCGCCCAGAGCGTGGCCGACGCGGAGCGGGCGATCGAGTTGGCCCGGGGGCGCGATGAGGTGTCGGCCACGGCGGGCATTCATCCACACGAGGCCGGGGCCGTCCGCGATGACGATTGGCGGAAGTTGGAGGCCCTGCTGGCGGAGCCCGAGGTGGTGGCCTGCGGCGAGATCGGGCTGGACTACCACTACGAGTTCGCGGATCGGTCGTTGCAGCAGGCGGTGCTGGTGCGCCAACTGGCGTTGGCCGGCGATGCCGACCTGCCCCTGATCATTCATTGTCGGGAAGCGTTCGACGACACGATCCGCCTGTTGACCGAATCGAGTTACTCGGGTCGGCCGGTGGTGTTCCACTGCTTCGGCGGCAGGGCGGAGGACGCGGAGCGACTGGGCGAGCAGGGGTGGCGGCTGTCTTTCACGGGGTCGGTCACGTACAAGTCGGCCCGGGGCGCACAGGACGTGGCGCGGGCCTACCCGGCCGACAGGCTGATGATCGAGACGGACTCACCGTACCTGTCGCCGACGCCGTTGCGGGGGAGGTTTCCCAACGAGCCGGCGCACCTGATGCACACGGCGCGGTTTCTGGCCGATCTGCGCAATGAGCCGCTGGAAGAGTTGATTGCACAAACGGCCGCCAACACCCGCGACTTCTTTGGCTTGCGGTCCGAAGGCGGATAGGCCCGGCGGGGCGGAGTGGAGTCCGCGGTTCGTGAATCGGCAAACTCATCCTGGAGCTGGTATCATAGCGGTTACAGTTCGTTTGTGCCGATTGGGCGCCCCTCGATTCGGCGTGTTCGGGGCGACACAGACCGCGCGAGCTGAAGCCCGCGGCTCGGGAAACGGCAGAGTCATCCTGTAATCGGTATCACTTCCGGGCGCAACACTTCTTGTACTTCTTTCCGCTGCCGCAGGGGCAGGGGTCGTTGCGTTTGGGCTTGGCGTCGGTGTGGATGGTGTCGACGGGTGGTGGCAGGGGTTCCTCGTCGGCCCCGGGGAGCTGCTTGCGGTGGGCTTCGTCTCGCTCGCGGCGTTTCTGATAGCGTTGGTCCGCGTCTTCGGGAGTGCGGGGCATCATGGTTCTCCTCGGTCACCGGCCGTCTGTTCAGTCGCGGCCTTCCGGCGCCAGCACCGGGTTCTACGCTCGGCTGGCCGGCTGGGCAACGGCATTATAGCGGTTGAACGGTTGTCGGTCAGATTCGCGGCGAGCAGTTTGGCGATCTTGCCGGTTGTGGGGCGAGCGCGGCGTCCTATAATCGCCGCGCGTCGGGTTGTTTGCTGTGAGGCAGGTGGTCCGTGGATGCCCGTAGTCGTTTGGTGGTGTCGCTGCTGGCCTTGCTGGCCGTCCTGATCATCGGAACGGGGGGTTACGTCATCCTGGCCGGCGCCTCGATTGCGGACGCGGCCTACATGACCGTGATCACGGTGTCGACGGTTGGTTACCAGGAAGCGGTTGCACCGAGCGAGGCGGGTCGCCTGTGGACGGCGGTGGTGATCTTCTTCGGGATCGGTGTCGTATCTGTCGCGTTCACTTCTCTGTTGACCCTTTTTCTGGGCGGCGAAATACGGGCCACGCTGGGGAGGCATAAGGTGCAAGCGAAGATCGACCAACTCGAGGGCCACGTGGTTCTGTGCGGCTTCGGGCGTATGGGGTCGCTGGCCGCGGACAAGCTGAAGCAAGCCGGTGCCCAGGTCGTTGTGGTGGAGACCAAGAAGGCGCTTCGTTCCGATCTGGAGGACGCGGAGCTTCTCTACGTGATTGACGATGCGACGGAGGAGGCCACGCTGAAAAGCGCCGGTCTGATGCGGGCCGCTTCGCTGGTGGCCGCTCTGCCCACGGACGCCGACAACGTCTTCGTGACGCTGACGGCGCGGGGACTGCGGCCGGACCTGCACATCGTGGCCCGGGCGGAACAGTCGGCCACCGAAATCAAGCTTCGCCGGGCGGGGGCCGACCGGGTGATCTGCCCGCAGATCATCGGTGCGACGCGGATCGCGGACGTGCTGACCCGTCCCAACGTGGTGGACTTTTTCGAGGTGGCAGCCCGCGGGGTGGACCTGGAACTGGAGGAGTACCGGGTGGGGCCGCAGTCGGCGCTGCAGGACCGGACGCTGCGAGAGTCAAACGTCCGTCAGCGGACTGGGGCGATGGTTGTGGCCATCAAACGCGCCGACGGGACTTCACGTTTCAACCCGGATCCGGACGAGGTGATTCGGAGGGGCGATCTGCTCATCCTGATCGGCCGGACGGGGTCCTCATCACGCCTGGATCACCTGGACGGGGCGGAGAGTCCGGTGACCAGCCCGACGACGTAGCTCGGGTTGTGCGTGGTCGGGCCAGCGGAATATAATTCGGTCGCATTGGCGGGCAGGGACGGGCTGTGAGGCGGCCTGGAGGGCCGTCGTAGCGGCCACTGCCCGCATCGACCGTGAGGGACAGGCCCGGCAGGGCATGGTGGCGGGTCGCGGTCGGGGTATGAGTTGCGGGCGTCGAGTCCGCGAATCTGTTGGAACGGCGGGCGACTCAGGCAGACGCAACGCCAGGTGTGGCCGGTCGTGAAGGACGGGGTAGGGACAGTTGATCGCAGGATACGACCGGCTTGCTCAGATCGGGACCGGCGCCCGTTCGACCATCCACAAAGTGGTCGAACGGGCGACGGGGCAGATCTACGCGCTCAAGCACGTCGTCCGGGGTGAGGACGAAGATGACCGTTACCTGGCCCAGGCCGAGATCGGGTTTGCGGTCAGCTCTCGGCTGGAGCACCCCAACCTGCGGCGAAGCTACTCGATTCACCGGGTCCGAAAGTGGATGCAGGTGCGCGAGCTGTACATCGTGATGGAGCACGTGGAGGGGATGACGTTCGAGCAGGCCCGCCCCAACCGGCTGGACTGGTTCCTGCAGATCGCACGGAAGGTTGCGGCGGGGCTGGACGCCCTGCACGAGGCGGGGTACGTCCATGCGGACATCAAGCCGAACAACATCATTCTGGGCCCTGAAGGCGTGGTGAAGATCATCGACTTCGGTCAGAGCTGCCCGATCGGTCACCGGAAGGAGCGCATCCAGGGGACGCCGGACTACATCGCGCCGGAGCAGGTGCACCGCAAGCCACTGGAGCGGACGACGGACGTATTCAACCTCGGGGCGACCATGTACTGGGTGCTGACCGACACGGCCTATCCGACGGACATCCGGCAATCGGTTCGGCTGGGGGGCATCGACATCGTCACCTCTCGTGACGTTCTGACGCCCAAGGAGATCAACCCAAAGATCCCGACGGTTCTGTCGCAGTTGGTGATGGACTGCTGCCGAGCGCACCCCGCCGAACGACCCGCGGACATGAAACAGGTCCAGAGGCGCCTGGAGGTGGTGCAACGGATGTGGCGCAAGCAGCGCCTGGCGGCCAAGGCCAAGGTGAAGGCTAGGCGGACCGGTCGGGGGGCGACGTTGCACGGTGCTCGAGCACCGTCTGAGCAGACGAATGAGTGACGCCCAAAGCGCGGCCGAGGTGTTCCGGGAGGCTGCCCGGCTGAACCGTCAGGACCCGCTGTTGCGGGGGGCGGTGCTGGAGTTTCCGGACTACGGTCAGTTGGTGATGACCGGTGACCTGCACGGGCACCGCCGCAACTTCGCCCGATTGCAGAGGTATTGTGATCTGGGGCAGTTTCCGGTGCGGCACGTGATCCTGCATGAGCTGATCCATGAGGAACCGGCCACGCTGGAAGAGCCGGACATGTCGCATCTGCTGCTCCTGGAGGCCGCCCGGTGGAAGTGCGAGTATCCCGATCAGGTGCACTTCCTGCAGAGCAACCACGAACTGGCCCAGCTCACCGGTCACGAGATCAGTAAGGGCGGTCGGATCGTCAATTTCGATTTCGAGAACGGGGTGCGACGGACGTACGGCCCGGGAGCCGAGGACATCGAGGAAGTCCTCCGGGCCATTGACGACCTGCTGGAGTCGTACCCGTTGGCCGGTCGGACCGCGAATCGGGTCTTCATCTCCCATTCGCTGCCCGGTGCCCGGACCATGCCCGACTTCGACCCGGGCGCCCTGGCCCGCCCGATCACGCGGGACGATCTGGGCCGCAACGGGACGGCCTACGCCCTGGTGTGGGGCCGGTACCAGAGCGAGGCCCACCTGGAGAGTCTGGCCAAGGCGCTGGACGTTGATCTGTTCATCTGCGGGCACCAGCCGCAGGAGGACGGATATGCAGTGGTACACGACCGGCTGATCATCCTGGCCAGCGATCACAACCACGGGGTGTTCCTACCTTTTGACCTGCGGCGGGAAATGACATTATCGCGTCTGGAGGGGCTGATACGCCCGCTGGCGGCCATCGAGTAGGCAGAGGGGTGAGGTCGGCATGCGTGGGGGCGGCTCCGGTTGTGGTTCGCGGGGCCAGGATCTGACGTAACTCTATTTGAGCGATGGACTTGTGTTCTTTGTCGCGCATGGGGGACGGTGACGGCGGCGGCGCGGCCCGTGGGTACGCCGATGCAACATATGGCGGCGTGTCGGTTGGGGGTTTGCAATATCTTGTACGGTCCGCGAGATTCTGAGGCTTGGCGGGCTGGAATTCTTCAAGATATTTCGGACGTCGCGACGATAAGATACTCGGACGTTGAAGGTAACGGTAGCTTGGGCCGACGGATCGGTCCTGCCGGGCAAGATGGAACCCACCCGTAGCCTCTCCCGCCATTCATGGATGAATGCGTGAGCCACGGACGCATGAGGTCCCTGCGCAGTCTCCGCAAATGGGAGGCTGGGAGGGGTGGCGGTCGGTAGGGCGGACACGACGGGGATTGAAGGCGCAGTTGAACGGGGGGCAGCGCCGGTGAAACGAATGGGGTGATCTGGGCATGAACGACATCAGCAACATTAACGGGGTTTTCCAACAGCCGCCCTCGTCGGTGGCGCGTCGGGTTGTGGCGGAGCTGCCGTCGGAAACCGGGCGACAGGCCCTCGATGACGAGGTCGAGATCTCCGACGTTGGAGCCCTGTTGTCACGGGCGCGCGAGTTGCCCGAAGTGCGGCTGGACCGAATCTCGCGGCTGAAGGCCGAGATCGATAGCGGCACGTTCGAGACACCGGAGCGGCTGGAGGGGACGGTCGAACGTCTGCTGGCGGAGTTGCAGGAGTAACGCCCTGTACCAGGTGACGTCGGGCCCGTCGTACATCAGTCCATGCGAATCAGGCCGTACTCTTTCAATGGAGGTTAACGCCGTCATTCCGGTCGCGGGGTGGGTCGATTTGCGGGCCCGTCCGGCGACCTTGCTTTGCGCACCGGCGGGGGCTATGGTCGCCGCGGGCGCGGGTCAACATGCGGGGGGACCGCGCGGCCGGTGCGTGAGACGGTCTGATGTCCAAGGCGGAAACGACGGGGCTGGACCCCGTCCGGGCCAAGCGGCAGGCACGGGAGCAGTTCGAGGCGTGGGCAGAGACCTACGACCGTTCCCCGTTGAATCGCTTTCTGTTCCGCCCTTCCCACGTCGTGTTCATGGAGGAAGTGGCTCGCTGGCATGCGGAGCGGAAGCGCGACTTCGTCGTTCTGGACGTAGGTTGCGGCACGGGCACTTTCGTGGGACTGCTGGCGGCGTCGCGGTGGCCGGTGCGCGTGGTGGGGCTGGACTACGCCCCAACGATGTGCGCGGCTGCGGCGGGCAAGGTGGCGGCCTGCGGCTTGGGGCATGCGGCCCAGTTCACAGCCGGTGACAGCGAGCATCTACCGTTTGCCGACGGGTCGTTCGACCTGATCACCTGTTCGAACTCGTTTCATCATTATCCGCATCAGCAGGTGGTGGTATCGGAGATGCGGCGGCTGCTTCGCCCCGGTGGGCGGTTGATCATTATCGACGGCTTCCGGGACAACGTGATCGGCTGGTTCGTGTTCGACGTGATCATCCACCGGGTGGAGCAGGACGTGTACCACGCCCCTTGGTCGGTGATTCAGGAGTACTTCGTCCAGGCCGGGCTGAGGGGCATCCGCCGCCGGAAGTTCAACCTGTGGTTTCCGCTGCTGGCCACGATCGGCGACGCTCCGTGACGAGCCGCGGGGTTCGGGCAGCGGATGACGCTCCGGGGCGCCCGTGGGCACGAGGCAGGGATTGCGACCGGCGGCCGGATCAGCGGGTCCGGTCGGCCAGTCTCTCCGCGTCGGCGATGAGGCGGGCGACCTCCTCGGCGCGGGTCCGATGCGACGAGGGCGGGGCACCGACGGGCCGGTCGTCGGCTATCGGCTGGCGGGCCACGTTGCATGCGGCCCGTTCACGCCGAAGGCTTTCCACCGGAAGCAGGTCGGCCGGCGACGTCTGACGGGTGGGGGCCGATGATCGCGGCGGCCCACCCAGCCGATCCGCTAACATGGTCAGCCGGCTGAGCGACTCGGTCGGACGGGTCCGGGAGACGGTCGGACACTGCTCGATGACCTCAGCCAGGCGGGTCTGGGCCTGGGCGGCCTCGGCCACCCAACTCTGGAGCGTCTCTGCGGTGCGAGTGGTTTCGGCGGAGAGGCGTCTGACGCGGTCCTCGCTGGTCCGACTGATGTGGCTGAACTGCTCGATGCGCTGGTTGGCCTGGAGGGCTGCCTGACTGAGCCCGGCGAAGACCTTGCGGACCGCCCGGCAGACGTTCTGGAGCTGGATGGATTGGTCCTTGGCCTCGGCCACCACGCGCTCGGGCTGGCCGAGCACCTGGCGGATACGGACGTCCAGGGAGTCGGCCTGGGCCTGTAACCTGGTGACCTGGCGGCTGATGGTCTCGGCCTGCTCGATGAACTCGGCCAGGGTGCGATCCGAGGCCTCGATGGCCTCCTTGCGTTGGTCGATGGCTTCGATCTGGCGGCCGGTCTGAGTGAGCACATCTGACGCGCTGCGGCATTCAGTGGCGATGAGCTGGCCGATCCGGGTTCCTTCGGCGCTGCGATCCGACAGTTGTGCGAGGAGCTCCTTTGCGTCGCCGGTTTGCTCCTGCAATTGCAGAATCAGCTCCCGGTCGTGGTCGTGCAGGGTCTGATGGTGCTGGAGCGTGGCAAGTGAGGCCTCGCGCTGACCGTTGAGCTGCTTGACGGTCGTTGCAGCGGCACGGATCGCTTTTAGCAGGCGCGGCAGGACGTTGGTGGCCTCGGCGGCGTGGCGGTCCAGCGCGTCGGTCGCTTCGACGGTCTGTTGCGAGAGCTGAGTGGCCGTGTCCTGTGCCGCTGCGTTCTGCTGAGCGATGCGGTCGAGCGTCTGCTGTGCCGTGCGGTCGTTCTCGGCGAGCTGTTGTGCGATCGCCAGGGCCTGCTGGATTTGCCGGGCCATCTCCGCTTGGGTGCTCTCGATCCGCGGTGCGTCGGCGTCCAGTCGGTCGGTGAGGTTTTGAGCGCTGCTGACGTTCTGTTGCAGGGCGTCGAGCACCTTTGCGGATCGATCCGTCCCGGCGGCGAGCCGGGCGACCCGTTCTTCGGCCTCGATGCCCAATGCGCTCATGCTGTCGGTCAGTTGTCTGACTCGCTCTTCGGCACCCTTTGTGGAATCGAGTTGACGTTCGAGATCCGCGGTGGTGCGGCCGGCGGAGTCGATCAACGACGCGGTCCGGTCGCAGGTTTTCTGAGCGGCATCCGTTTGAGCCCGTATGGCGTCGATCGACGTGTCGGCCCGGGCCAGGGTTCTGTCGAGGCCGTCGCCCATGGATTGTGCTTTCAGGATCCCGTGGCGGAGGCTCTGCTCGATCTGTTCGGTCTGGGTGCGTGCGTCGGCGATGCCGATTTGGATGCGGTGCTGAAGTGCCTCCGTCTCACCCTGCCCGGCGGCGAGGCTGGCCTGAATGCCGTCCTCGATATCCTGGGCGGTCGCATCGCACTGGGTGGCCGCGGTCTGGATGCGCTGTTCAAGGTCCCGGCAACCTGCTTCGGCGTCGGCGATTCCGCCTTGGAGCTGTTCGCGGATCGCAGCGGTCGATTTGTGGGCATCGTCCAGGCCGGCTGCCAGGCGCCGCTCGATTCTCTCGAGGCCGTCCTGGCCATTGGCGACGCTTCGTTCGAGATGGTGCTGCAAGTCCTCGACGGCGCTCTGGCCATCAGCGATGCCGGCACGGATGCCGTGGGAGATGGCATCAGCGGCGGTCTGTCCGTCGGCGATCTTGGCGCCGATCTGCTCGATCGTGGCGTGGGCGTCGTCCATGGCCGCCGCGATCCGCCGGCGGGCCTCGGTGCCCGCCGAGATCACCGACCCGAGGTTTTCCGACTCTTCCCGGGCGGTGCCGGTCTGGCACCGCAGCGTCTCCTCCGCGGCGCGGGCCCGACCCACTGACTCATCGAGTGAACCGAGCGCATCGTGCACCGCCGTGATGGGTGCCTGGGCCTCGGCCGTAGCTGCCTGGAGCCGACGCTCGATCGTCTCGACGGTGGTTGTCGCTTCGAGCACCTTCTGGTCCAGGCGCTCGGTCACGGTCTGTACATTTTCGCAGCGGGAGTCGGCCTGACGACCGGCCTCAATGGCGGCTTGCACCAACGATGCGAGCCGGGCGGTTTTTTCGTCCGCGGCTCCGTTTTCGATGTTGAGTGCCCGGGTTGCCGTCTCGGCTTTGGCCGTGGCCTGGGCGGTGGTCTGGGCCGTGGTCTGGCGCACGGCTTCGGCGGCGGCCTGGCCGGCTGCCAGGGTCTGTTGAAGTCGCGATTCGATGGCGTCGGCTTCGGCGTTGCGGGCTTCGATCTGCTCGGCGAGCTGATCGGCGGCGGCATGGGCGTCGGCTATGGCGGAGGTCGCCTGCCGGGTGGCGGCGTTGGCGGCCTGGGTCAACGACGCGAGCTTTCCGGAGTTTTCTTGTGCGGCTGCGATTCCGGCCTGCAACGTCTGGGCGTTGGCGTCGCACTGGCCGCTGAGGCGCTCGAGGCTGTCGTTATGTTCCGCGATGGACTGCCGGCTCCGCTCCTGGATACGGGCGAGCGTCTGGTCGACCATCGGCGAGACCTTGGTTTGTTCGAGTTTCCGCAGCGCGTTCTCGGCCCGTTCGGCGAGCTGGTCGCGGGCGGCGGTCGCCCGGTCACAGGCCTCGTCGATGGACTGAAGTCTGCGGGCGGTTGCGTCGCTGAGCTGGTCGCTACGAGCGATGGTATTCTCCAGATGGCCGTTGATTCGCTCGGCACGCTCGCAGGCGGCTTCGATGCGTCGCTCGACGATCTTGAGGGACTGCTCGGCGGCTTGCAGCGCCTTGGGCGCCTGCAGGAGGAGTCCGGCGAGTCGGTTCGCGAGGGCCTCGGTGTTTTGTGCGCCTTGATCGGCCGGGAGGGGGTTGTCAGCCGTGGGTTGGGTGGCGAGATGCTCAGCCCGCTCGAGTGTCTGTTCCAAGCGGCGAGCCAGGGCCTCGCCGTCGGCGAGCATCTGCTCGATTCGGTTTGGCACGGCTTCTCCGGGGCCGGGCGAGGGCGCATGGGCGGCGGGCGTTGTGGGGCCTTTGGGCGAGCCTGGCCTGGTCGACGTGGCTACGGCCGGAACGTCGATTTCGGCAACGAGGTCCGGGCCCACGACTTTGCACTCGGCACCGTAGGCGGCCAGCAGGGCCGCGTCGCAGATATGATTGATCACCCGCGGGATGCCGCTGCTGCGCTCATGAATCAGGGTCATGGCGTCGGCCGTGAAGGGCTCGTCGTCTCCGTTGCCGGCCACGCGGAGGCGGTGGCGCACATAGCCGGGGACCTCCTCCGCGTTGAGCGGTCGCAGGCGGTGATAGGCGAAGATCCGTTGGCGCAACTGCTCGAAGCGCGGGTCCTCCAGGGTCTGGGCGACGCTTGGTCGGCCGACGAGTATGATCTGCACGAGCCTGTGGTCGTGATCTCCGAGATTGCACAGGATGTGCAACTCCTCGAGCTGGGGCAGGGTCAGGTTCTCGACCTGATCGAAGACGATCGGGATCACCTGCCGGCCGGGCGACTTGCCGGCCAGGATCAACTTCTTGAGGCGCTCGGCATCCTCGATGGGTGCGGCGGGGTTGCCGACGCGCATCCTGAGCGCCTTGCAGACGCGACGGATCAGGCCGGTGGGGTCGGCGGCGGTGCAGGTGTTCAGAACCGGTCCGTGTTCGTGATTAGGACAGGCCAGTAGTGTGCGGCACAGGACGGTTTTGCCGGTTCCGAGCCCGCCGGTCAGGAGGAGAGGTCCTTTTCGGCTGCTGGCGGCAAGGCGCAGCAGGGCCAGGGCCTCCTCATGGTCGGGGGCGGGGTAGAAGAACTTGGGATCGGGGATGTCCTCGAAAGGCAGGCAGCGAAGCCCGAAGAACTCGCGGTACATATGACTCACCTTTACGTCCGGCGCCGCGTGGTCGCGCGTCATCAGCCGCAGGTGCGTAACCGAGGCCGGACGGGCGCGCACGGCGCACCTGTGCTGCTGGACCGTCTACCGTCGCCCTGGATATCGGCGTGCCGGGGGGGCGGCTTCAGTTATCGGTCACGACAATCGGCCGCCGGGTGGGGATTGGCGGGGTTTCCGCGTGAATTTGCCCGGGCATGCGGGATATCCTAGCTTTTAATTCGGAGTACGGTCGAACCGGTTCAGGTTTTGCCGTGGGAAAGAAGTGGGCGATGATAGGCTTGGTCAACTCGGCCGGCGCGCCCGAGACGTCCCGTGTTCAGTCCGTCTTCCGCGGGATGGTGGAAGCGGCGCTGAAGGATGGACGGAAGCTCCTCCCTATCCTGAGCAATGAGCAGGCGGCGGCCTGGGTTCTCCAGTCGGCCATCCAGACGATCGAGCTCAACAACTCGGACGCGGCCCGGAGCCCGCCGAGCAGTGAGCAATCGGATCGTTTTGATCAGGCCGAAACGGAGGCCGAGGCCACACCCGCGCTGGGGAGAGACCTCGACGTGACGGCGTAGGTCGTTCCAGCGACTCGCCTGAAGGCGGCCGGGGGTGCACAGCCGCCTCACGGGCCGGGACTGCGGGCTTGCCCGTGGCCGGTCCTGATGAGGGTGGGCCGGGGCCTTCCGCCAAGCGGTGAGACTGCCGCCTAATCAAGGAATCCCTGTTCGGACAGGACGGTACGGAGGTCTGCATGGGTCGGCGGGGCGGCGCGGCCGTTGCCGACGCGAACGGGCAGAGGTCCGGCGAGTTCGGTGAGTTCCAACAGCAGCGCCCGAAGGGCATTCCGTTGGGCGTCTGGAATCCGCGTGGTTCGCGGGTCGCCGACCAGTCCGATGCGGATCACCCGCTGCCCGTCGGCCGTGGCTCGCTGGCGCCGCCACGGGGCAAGGGGCTGCAAATCGCCCTGTGCAGTCACCAGGAAATGAAAGTCGTCGGGCGGCTGGGTGGCCGTGAGCGTACCGCGTCGTCCGAGTCCGGCGTCTGCAACGGCCAGGACCTCGACAGCGGTCCACCCGTTGGGCTGGACGTCTGATGCGGCGCCTACGGCGTGCCGGGCCGCCAGTTTGAAGGTGTCCCGGTCGTAGGCGAAGGGGGCGGCCAAGACGTTACTGGGTTTGGGTTCCAGCCAGGCCAGCAGAAGTGCCCCGGCGGTCATGCTGACCGCGAGGGTTGCCAGCGTCTTGGTCATCCGTACTCGCTGGTGCATCTGGCTTTGCAGTGGGTCGTTTGGTTCCGCGCCGAAGCAGCGCACCTCCATGCCGGGTGCGTTGTACCTGAGTTATCGGTCAGAGACAAACGAATTGTTTGGGCTTTCTTGGGTTTTTCGTTTTGCGGTCGCGCGTGCCGCGGGCCGGTGTGATAACGAGTCTTGCGAGCCGGGGACGAGCCGGAGGATGCCATGCGACTGAACGTGTCCGGAGCGGCTGTGTCGGGCATGTCGGCGCTGCCCGACAGGCCGTCCCGAGTGTCGCACCCGGCTGCGTGGTGTTGCTACTGCTGGAGTTCCTGCTCGGCCTGCTGCAGCTTCTGGCGGGCCGGTGCGTGATCGGGGTTCAGTTGCAGGGCCTGGTCGTACTCATAGATGGCCTCCTGCAGCCTGCCCTGCTCATGGATCGCAACGCCGAGGCGGTAATGCAGGCCGGCCTCGCTAGGTTGGATCTGGAGGCACCGGCGCCAAACCTGCTCGGCTTCGGCCCATTTCCGCTGGCCCTCGAAGCATCGTGCCAGGCCGTTGCAATATGAAACGGACTGGCGGTCGAGGGCCAGGGCCTGCTGCCAGGCCTCCCCGGCCTCTCCGTATCTGTGTTGCCGCTCCAGGACTCGTGCGAGGCCGGCGCGAGCGACGGCCTGTTGAGGCCTAAGCCTGGTGTCATCAACGCGCTTTGACAATATCTCGACGACCTTCCTCCAGGCCTGCTCGGCCTCAGCCCATTTGGCGTCGCGTTCTTCGTCGGTTGCCGCTCGAGCGGCGGCCCGCTCGAGGATGCCAGCCAGAGACTGCCAGTAGCCCGAGGCCGTGGGGCGCACGGCCAGGGCGTCGCGGTAGGCGGCGGCGGCCCCCTCGTAGTCACCGGCGGTGGCCAGGGTATCCCCGCGGTTCTTGTGGGCCTGGTGCAGGTCGGTTCTGGCGACGGCGGCCAGTCGGTAATGTTCGGCCGCCTTCTGTAGCAGTTCGGGGGCGTTGATGTCCTGTTTCCTAAGGTTGCTCCACTCGCGCCTGTAAATGTTGGCAATGTTGTAGTGTCCGGGCCAACAGAGGGGATTGTGCTCGAGGGTGTAGGACCAGAAGGTCTTGCCGTTCTTCCAAATATTCTTGTTTTGCCTGTAGGTGAGGATGCCAAGGGCGGTCAGGACGGCACAGGCCAGGAGGGTGATGGGTATCAGAGGGGCGATGCCGGGCCCGAGCCGGCGCCCGAGCCAATAGACGCCGGTGGCCACGCCCAGAAAGACCCCGATGGACGCCAGATAGACGAAGTGATCCGCGACGAAGGTGAACTGGGTGTAGTTGAAGGAGATCAATCCCAGCATGGGCCCCAGGCTGACCACATAGAAGAGCAGCCCCCAGATCACCTGTCCGGGCAGCCGCTGGCGGAGCCTCCAGATGATCACGGCGGCCACCGGCAGGGCGGCCAGGGCCACGATAAACAGGGCCTTCGAGCCGGCCAGGTCCCACCGCGGGTACACACCGGGGAAGGTGACGGGCACGAGCATCTTCCAGATGTAGAACCACAAGGCGCCCGAGGCGGCGAAAGGTCTCAACGGTACGTCCAAGGCGATCATGGTTTCTTTGGCGCTGGCCCGCTCGTTGAAGGTGGTGACCATGGCGGCCAACAGGGCCAGGACCAGCATGGGTGAGACGCGGACGAGAGTCCGCTGCAACCAGCGTCCGGTAACCAGCCGGTCGCAGAGCATGGCGATCACGGGCAGGGCAACCATGGCCGTCTTGCTCAGCAGGGCGAAGACGTACAGGACCAGGCATCCGACGTAGGCCGGCCAACTCGACCGGCGCGTATCGCGGATATAGAGCGTCAGCGACAGCAGTGCGAAGAGCCCGGAGAGGACGTTCTTTCGCTCGGAGGCCCAGGAGACGGAGGCGACGTTGATGGGGTGTAGGGCGAAGAGGCCGGCCACCCACCAGGCCACCCATGGTGTCACGCCCAGGGCTCGCAACAGCAGGATGACCAGTGCCGAGTTGATGGCGTGGAGGACCATGTTGGTGAGGTGGTAGTCGCCGGCGTGGAACTCACGTGCCTCTTCGTCTTCAGGGAGTTTGTCGTAGTCGATGCTGAGGTCTTTGTCCCTGGCCCAGAGCCCGACCTTGTGTTCCAGCCAGAAGGTGCTGAAGACCATGGGATAGAACTGTTCGTGCTTCTCCCAGGGGTGGGGCGTCCAGATGCGTTTGAGCCCCTTCCACTCGGCGACGTAGTCGTTTTTCCAGAGGTAATCGGGGTCGTCCCAGTTGACGAAGCCGTTGTCGAGCGTGGGCCAATAGGCCACGACGGCGGCGGCGGCCACGAGCAGCGCGGGAAGCAACCATTGCCACCAGGGAGCCCGCACGATGGGCAGGAGCGTGTGCTGCTCGGGAAGGAGCCTCGGTGCCGGGCGCGACCGGGGGGCCTGGGCTCGACTTCTGCGGTTCTTCGTCATAGCGGCACTTTATCGCAGGCCGCCGGACAAGTCACGGCGAGGTCAGCCCGCTCGAGGGGGTGGGCGGCGGGGAGTGCCCCATGATTGCGTGGCAGGCGGACTCAAACCAATCCCGTCCCCAGGCCTGGAGCCCGTGGAGCAGGATGCTGCCGACACAGATCGGGGCGATGCGGTGGCAAGGCCCGATAAACGGTGCGACGGCGTCCGGGCGGTCCGGGCAGCTTTCCAAGGCTGAGTGTTCCTGGCCGGGGGCTGCCGGATCGAACCGCTCGAGAATCTGTTGCCGGTCCAGCGTCGTGACCGCCTCGAACACCAACTCGGGCTGATGGATCTCTCCGTCCCGGATGAGCCCGATGCAGACCAACTCGGCTATCTCACCGCTGGTGATGCAGAGTTCCTCGGTCAGCTCGCGTTCCATGGCCGCGAAGACGTCGAGGGCTCCGTCGTCGGCCCGATCCTGGGGCTCCAGCGTTCCGCCGATGGGATGCAGGTACCCGCCGTGGCAGGCCAGGTCCGGGCGGCGCCGGCCCAACAGCATCCAGCCGTCGGTGGTGATCGGGACGGCCGAGATGCCCACCGGGTTCGCGTAGGTGCGGTGGCCGAACGCGTCGATGCGGTCGCCGTTGCCGTAGTTGGTGCCGATGAAGTGCCGGTAGTCCGTCGGTCCGGTTTCGAGTGTCATCACCGCTTCATCGAGCCGCCAATGGTCCAGGCGGACCATGGGGCCGTTGTAGAGCAACTGACCGGTCCTTCGGGCGACGGCCAGGTGCCGCTGCCAGGTGTCTTCGATCATGGCATCCAAGGCGGGCGTGTGCGGCGGCTGGCGATTGTCCCAGCGGACGTTGACCTGTGAACGATGGAGGCGCTCGGTGAAGTCCACGGAAAACAAGGCCCCCCCGGCTCGCGGCTCGCTTGACCGGCTCTTGAAGTCGACCGGGCCACCGCATGCCGGGCAGTGGGAGCCGGTGGTACCGGTCAGGCCATATCCGCATTGGGCGCATCGCATGGGAGGGCCTTGCACAGCGTTGGTGTCTGTTCCGTAGCCAGTTGATTTTATGACAAAGCGGGTGGGGATGCGAACAAGGGAGCGCTCACGGGCGTTGCAGTCGGGGTTCTGGGCCAGAGTTCGCTTTGCGTTCGCCTGGGGCACCCGGTATGATAGACCTAAGCTCAGGCGACCCCCTGCGGCCAGGCCGACGGCAGTGTCCAGGCTGGGCCGTCGGGCGATGGCCTGAGTGGAGGAGGCAGGAGGAGGGATCATCCCAATCGGCAGTCCAAACGGAATGTTCGGCGTTTGGCCGGAGTTTCCGCATACCGACGCGCTGTTGACAGAAGGGCGTTCCGGTGTGTTTGGGCATGCGCCGACGGCGGCCCAAACCCTGCCTGGACACGCTTTTCCCTCAGAACTGTGAATGTAGATAAGGTGGGCGATGCAATGATGGTGAAGAGAACAGCAAGCTGGAATCGCGTACGTAGCTGTACATGTGGGCTGGCGATCGTTGCGCTGATCGCGTCGATCGCGGGTGCCTATCCGGCATCGGCGGGGCAGATCCAGTGGCGGAGCGGACCCGTCCTGACGGAGGCACAGGACCGTGCCGAGTTGGCTGCGGCGGTCTCGGAGGCCGTTGCCACGGGGCAGGCCCGCCATATGGTCGTACAGTTCGACCGCCCGATTGGGCCGGAGGCGGTGGCCGAACTCGCTCGAGCGGGTGTCACCATCCTGGGTTACGTCGGCGACAACGCCTTCTTCGCCGCGGTCGCCCCGGAGCGCGCCGATGCTGTGGCGGTGGCCGCCGTTCCGGCACTGGCCACCGTGTTGCCGGTGGAGCGCGACTGGAAACTGCATCCCATGCTGGCGGCGGATCAGGTTCCCCTGTGGGCCGTCGTTGACCCGCGAGACAAAGCCGGCGAGCCGATTCCCGATCCGATCGTGGGGGCGTACATCCTGTTCCACAAGGACGTGCCGCTGGTTCCGGATGGCGTGAACCTGGCTCGTTCATACGGGGGGGTAGTGCGCGATACCTTGCACAGCATCAATGGGCTGGTGATCGAGCTTCCGTACTCGCAGATCAAACCGCTGGCCGAGGCGGACCCGGTGTCGTGGATCGAGCCGCCGCTGCCGCGGATGTCGGAGGTGAACGACAGCAACCGGGCGCGCGTCGGAGCGGACACGCTGCAGGCCCCGCCGTACGGGCTGGACGGCTCGGGCGTGACGGTGTTGGTCTACGACGGGGGGACGGCCCGGGCGAGCCACGTGGACTTCCAGGGCCGCTGCACCGTGCACGACAGCTCGGGCCAGCACTACCACTCGACGCACGTGGCCGGCACCATCGGCGGCGCGGGCGTGGCCAATCCGGCGTACAAGGGCATGGCTCCGGGCGTCACGATCGTGTCGTACGGGTTCGAGTACGACGGCTCGGGGACTTTCCTTTACAGCAACCCTGGGGACATCGAGAGCGATTACTCCGAAGCGATCAACACCTACGGGGCCCAAATCGCGAACAACTCGATCGGCACGAACACCGAGTCCAACGGCTTCGACTGCGCCATCCAGGGGAATTACGGGGTGACCTCGCAGCTCATCGACACGATCGTGCGGGGTGACGGGTCGAACCCGCTGTTCGCCGCGCCGTTCCGGATCGTGTGGGCCAACGGCAACGAGCGACAAGGCTCCCGCTGCGACGTGGAGGGCTATGGCGATTACTACAGCACCGCCCCTCCGGCAGGAGCCAAGAACCATCTGGCCATCGGCGCTCTCAACTCCAACGACGACTCGATGACCACCTTCAGCAGTTGGGGCCCGACCGACGACGGTCGGCTGAAGCCGGACTTCTCGGCGCCGGGTTGCCAGAGCGACGCCGACGGCGGCGTGACCTCGTGTACCTCGACCAGCGACACGGCTTACACCACGCTGTGCGGCACGTCGATGGCTTCGCCGACCGTGTGTGGAATCTCCGCTCTGCTGCTGCAGGACTTCCAGGCCCAGTTTCCCGGCGAGCCGGACCCGCGTAACTCGACGCTCAAGGTCCTGCTGGGCCAGACGGCCGTGGATATAGGCAATCCGGGGCCCGACTACATGTACGGTTACGGCTCGGTCCGCATTCAGCCGGCCGTGGACCTGATGCGGGCGGGCAACTTCCTGGAAGACGAGGTTGTCCAGGGCGAGACGTTCAGCGTGCTGGTGGTGGCCGGCCCGAGCGACAGCGAGCTGAAGGTGACCTTGGCGTGGGACGACTACCCGGGCACGCCGAACGTGGACCCGGCGCTGGTGAACGACCTGGACCTGCGGGTCTTCGATTCGTCGAACACGCGTTATTACCCGTGGACGCTGGATCCGTTCAACCCCAGCGGCAACGCGGTGCAGACTCAGGAAGACCACCTCAACAACATCGAGCAGGTGTTCATCAATGCGCCGGCGCCGGGTGCCTATCGCATCGAGGTGCACGGCTTCAACGTACCGAACGGTCCGCAGGCGTTCTCGTTGGCCGCGTCGCCGCTGTTGGTGGCCTGTTCGCCGCAGGGCGTCATCTCGCTGGACCGGGCGAAGTACCAGTGTGAATCGACGGCCACGATTCAGGTGGTCGACTGTGACCTGAATACCGACGACGGCGCCATCGAGACCGTGACGGTGATGATCGAGTCCGACTCGGAACCGACGGGCGAGAGCGTCCTGCTGACCGAGACGGCCGCCGAGACGGCGGCGTTCCGCGGCATGATCGACCTGAGTCAGACGGACGGCGCCGGGATTCTGCTGATTGCCGCCGCCGACGCGGTTACTGCGACGTACATCGACGCCGACGACGGGCAGGGGGGCACTAACGTCGTGGTCACGGCCGACGCGGTCGTGGATTGTGATCCGCCGATCATCTCGAATATCCAAGTCACGAACATCGAGCCGCGCAGCGCGACGATCAGCTTTGATACTAACGAGCTGGCGAACGGCACACTGTCGTACGGAACGAGCTGCGGCTCGCTGACGGAGGTTCTCGTGGCGTCCGGCTTCCGGACGGACCACTCGTTCAACCTGTTGGGACTGACCGACGATACCACGTACTTCTACGCCGTCGAGGCGGTTGACGAGGCCGGGAACAGCGACATCGACGACAACGGTGGGAACTGCTACGCGTTCAGCACGCCGCAGGTGCCGGACTTCTACACCGAGGAGTTCGTGTCGGACAACGACCTGGACAACATCAGCCTGTTCTTCACGCCCAACGCGTCGGTGGACTTCTACGACGGATGCGCTGAGGCCATCACCGAACTGCCTACCGACCCGGCCGGCGGAACCGCCATCAGCCTGACCGATGATTCGTACGGCACCGTCAACCTTACCGGCGGGGCCAGCGTGTCACTCTACGGCACCAGCTACACCACCATCTACCCGGGCAGCAACGGGTACGTCACCTTCACGGCCGGCGACAGCGACTACAGCGAGTCGCTGGCGGACCACTTCGACACGCCGCGGGTCTCGGGTCTGTTCGACGACCTGGATCCCGCCCAGAGCGGCACGGTGAGCTGGAAGCAACTGGCCGACCGGGTGGCGGTCACCTGGAACGGCGTGACCGAGCACAACAGCGGCAACTCGAACACCTTCCAGATTGAACTGTACTTCGACGGGCGGATCACGATCAGCTACCTGTCGGTGGTGGCGGCCGACGGGGTGGCCGGCCTGTCCGAGGGCCAGGGCATCGACCCGGACTTCCTGGAGACGGACCTGACCAACCTGGGGGCCTGCGGGCCTCAGCCGCCGGTGGCCAACAGCGTGTCGGTGAACACGGCGGTGAGCATGCCGGTGACCATCACGCTGCCGTCCAACGACGACGGGCTGCCCGATCCGCCGGCGGCGGTGACCACCATCGTCACCAGCCTGCCGGCCCACGGTGATCTGAGCGATCCGGGTGCCGGGGCGATCACGGGCGTGCCCTACACCCTGGTGGGCAACGGTAACCAGGTCGCGTACCAGCCGGACCTGGACTACGACAGCGGGGACAGCTTCCAGTTCATGGCCAACGACGGCGGTGTGCCGCCGGAGGGCGGGGACTCGAACACGGCCGTGGTGACCATCACCATGGGCGGACCGGCCTGGGACCCGGTGGCGTACGACATGGATGTGGCCGCGGGGATCAACTTGCCGACGGACATCACGCTGTCGGCCACAGACCCCAACGGCGATCCGCTGACCTATTACATCGAGAGCCTGCCGGCGCTGGGCAGCCTGAGCGATCCGGGGGCCGGTGCGATCGGGACGGTGCCTTACGAGCTGGTGGGCGGCGGGAAGGTGGTGCACTACGTCCCGCCGGTGAACCAGGCCCCGGTCGAGACGTTTGACTTCTCGGCGCAGGACGCGACGGCCGGCTCGAACGTGGCCACGGTGACGGTGACGGTGGGTGCCCCGCAGGTGGCCCACGACTTCCCCATGGACAGCAATCCGGGCTGGTCGACCGAAGGTTCGTGGGCGTTCGGTCAGCCGACCGGCGGCGGGTCGGGCAACCATGATCCGACCAGCGGTCACACCGGGAGCAACGTGTACGGCTACAACCTCAACGGGGACTACGCCAACAGCATGCCGGTGCGGTACCTGACGACGACGGCCATCGACTGCAGCAACCTGACGGGCGTGGAGCTTCGTTTCTGGCGGTGGCTGGGCGTGGAATCGTCCTACTTCGACCACGCCAACGTGCAGGTGTCCAACAACGGTTCGGACTGGACGACGCTGTGGCAGAACGGGACGGCGACGATCAATGAGTCGTCCTGGAGCCAACGTGTCTACGACATCTCGGCGGTGGCGGACGAGGAGTCGACGGTGTACCTGCGCTGGACGATGGGCCCGACGGACGGCTCGGGCACGTATGCCGGCTGGAACATCGACGACCTGGAGATCTGGGCGGTGGTCTGGGGCGGAGAAGCGTCCTGCACCAACGGCATCCAGGACCCGGGTGAGGACCGGATCGACTGCGGCGGCCCGTGCCCGCCGTGTGATTGCACCTCGGACGGCGAGTGCGACAACGCGACCTACTGCGACGGGGCCGAGACCTGTGACGCGTACGGCACGTGTCAGGCGGGCACGCCGGTCGATTGCCCCGACGACGGTCTGTATTGCAACGGGACCGAGTTCTGCGACGAGGTGGACGACGTCTGCGACAGCACGGGCGATCCGTGCGTCGACGACGGGCTGTACTGCAACGGCGACGAGTTCTGTGACGAGGTTGGCGACGTGTGCGACAGCACCGGCGACCCGTGCGTCGACGACGGTTTGTACTGCAACGGCACCGAGTTCTGCGACGAGGGCGGCGACGTCTGTGACAGCACCGGCGACCCGTGCGTCGACGACGGGCTGTACTGCAACGGGACGGAGTTCTGTGACGAGGGCGGTGACGTCTGTGACAGCACGGGCGATCCGTGCGTCGATGACGGGCTGTACTGCAACGGTACCGAGTTCTGCGACGAAGGTGCCGACGTCTGTGACAGCACGGGCGACCCGTGCACCGACGACGGCCTGTACTGCAACGGGACGGAGTTCTGCGACGAAGGCGCCGACGCCTGTGACAGCACGGGTGATCCGTGCACCGATGACGGCCTGTACTGCAACGGGACGGAGTTCTGCGACGAGGATGCCGACGTCTGTGACAGCACGGGCGATCCGTGCGTGCTGCCCGAGGTTTGCGACGAGGACGCCGACATGTGTGTCCTGGAGTCGACCACCATCAGCGGTGCGGCCTGCTGCCTGGACCAGGGCGGGACCGAGTACTGCCTGGACCTGGTGATAGGCGGGCCGGCCACGGTGGAGCCGCGGCTGGGCAGCGTGACGACATTGGTCGTCGATACGGTCGATCCGGTCGAGGCGGGTAGCACGACGGCAACGGCCACGTGCGTGAACCAAGCTTACGGCGGCACGGTGACGGTGACGTCGGACGGCACGACGACGGTGCTGGTCGATCTCGATCCGTTGCCGGATGGGGACTGCTGCACGATCGAGTTCGACGGCGGCATCGTGGACAGCATCGGGGTCCGGCTGCTGGCCGGCGACGTGAACGGCGACGGGACCCTGTCGACGGCGGACGCGTCATCGATCAAGCAGCGTCTGGGGATTGTGATTGGCGCGTCGGACTTCTGGTACGACGTGAACATGGACGGAAGCGTGTCGACGGCGGACGGCTCGTCGATCAAGCAGCGTCTGGGCAACTTCGCCCCGACCTGCCCGTAGGCGGA
>DATKXO010000105.1:0-4163 GCA_035528995.1 Phycisphaerae bacterium
GGCATCGACGGGCTGACCAAGGCGGAGATCGCGTTCCTGGAGCAGACCGACTCCGACGGCAAGCCCATCGGCATCATGCCGGCCATCATCCTGGTGCCGACGGCGCTGTCTGCCATCGGGACCATGCTCTACAAGTCCCTGGAGATCCGCGACACGACCGCCAGCACCAAGTACCCCGTCGCCAACCCGCACCAGGGCAAGTTCCGCACGGAGGTCAGCCGGTACCTGGCCAACAGCAACTACACGGGCTACTCGGCGAAGGCGTGGTACCTGCTGGCCGACCCGAACGACCTGCCGGTGATCGAGGTGGCGTTCCTCAGGGGGCAGGAGTCGCCCACCATCGAGACGGCCGAGGCGGACTTCAACGTCCTGGGCGTGCAGATGCGCGGCTACCACGATTTTGGGACCGCTCTGCAGGATCCCAAGGGCGGCGTGATGAGCAAGGGCGAGGCCTGATCCAAGGCAGCACTACAGACCCACAACGGCCCCGCGCGGCGGGGCGATGAGGAGAGTCAATCATGCAGGCAACGTTCATTCAACTGGGCGACAGCATCGACTATACCCCGGGCGCCGATGTCGCCGCGGGCGCGGTGGTCGTCCAGGGCACACTCGTCGGTGTAGCTCGCACGCCCATGACGGCCAACCTCCTGGGGACCCTGGCCGTCCGGGGCGTCTTCGACGTAGCCAAGGCGGCCGTGGCGTTCACGGCGGGGGCCGCGGTCTACTGGGACGACGACGGGGACCCCGTGGGCGGGACGGCGGGTACCGGCGCGGCCACCACGACCCGCACGAGCAACACCTTCATGGGCTTCGCTCTGGCTGCCGCCTCCGAGACGGCCACGACCGTCCGGACCGCGCTGCGATCCGTGGAAGCCACGGCCGCGGAGGTCCTGGGTCTTGCTGACCTGTCCGACGTGGGCGCCCTGGCCTACACCGCGGGCCGCATCCTCGTCGCGGACGGGGACTCCTATGAGGACCAGGCCGTCAGCGGGGACGCGACCCTGAGCGGTGCGGGCGTGGCGACGTTGAATGACGCCCACGCCGAGCAGGTGATCCGCATCCCGGTGGAGAACCTGGCGGCTGGCGCCGACATCGCGGCCCGTCCGGTCTTCGTGCACCCCCGGGCCTGCACGCTGGTGTCGGCGGGCATCCTCACCGAGGGCGCCCCGGCCGGGGTGGACGACAGCAACACGGCGGTGGTCGCCCTGAAGGACGACGCGGGCAACACGATCGTCACCAAGACCTACGACACCGGCACCCAGCCGCCCAGCAGCGACTACGAGGATCTGGGCGCCCTGGATGGGACGCACAAGGTCCTGACCGCCGCCGAGCACGTCACGCTGGACGTGACGCAGGGCGCGACGGCGGACCTGCCGGCGCTGTCGCTGGTCCTTCGGTTCATTCCGACCAACGCGTGATGACCGATGGCCACCGACCTGCTGAAGACCGGCTCGGACTGGCTGCAAGGCCAGCGCAAGGCGCACATGGCCGGCGCGGTGACGTACGTCCGCGGGGCCGACTCCGTGGACCTGCAGGCCACGGTCGGCAGGACGGTCTTCGAGGTGGACACGGGCGACGGCGTGGTCGAGCGGTGGGAGGCACGGGACTACCTGATCGCCGCGGCGGACCTGGTTCTGGGCGGTGAAGCTGCAACGCCTCAGGTCGGTGACCAGATTCGAGAGACACAGGGCGAAAAGGTGTACGTGTACGAGGTCCTCGCTCCTGGCGCCGAGCCGTGCTGGCGATACAGCGACCCATGGCGGGCGACGCTGCGTGTGCACACGAAGTTGGTCGATACGGAGGCGGCGTGATGACGGACGACCGTAAGGACCTGAGCGACCACGACCTGCTGATCCGCATCGACGAGCGGGTGGAGAAGCTGGACCGGTGCATGAGCAACCACCTGAAGCACCACTGGGCGATCACGCTGGCGGCGATCATGGCGCTGCTCGCCGCGGCGGGAACGCTCCTTGTCAAGATGCTGGTGGGCTGAGGAGAGAAGATGCCGGCGACGACCGTGGACATCGCAGAGGCCGTCAAGGAAGCGCTGAACGGCGGCAGCTTCAGCCAGGCCTTTTCGGCCGTGCGGGCCTATCGCCCGGAGTACGACCTGGAAGGCCTCAAGGACCTCCGCGTGACGGTCGTCCCCAAGGCGCTGGAGGTCGCTCCCGTCAGCCGCGGCTCGGCGAACCACAACATCGACGTGGACGTGGCCGTCCAGAAGCGGACGGGCATGGGTACCTCGGCCATCGATGCCTTGATGGTGCTGGTCGAGGAGATCGCGGACTTCTTCCGGCAGAAGCGGTTGCCGGATCATGAGACGGCGGTGTGGATCGGCGCGACGAACGAGCCGGTCTACTCCCCGGAGCATCTACGGGAGCACGGCGTGTTCACCAGCGTCCTGACGCTGAGCTTCCGTGTGGTGAGGTAAACGATGCCCCAGCCTGCCAACAGCGTACGCAAGTGGATTCACAACGCCTCTCTCGTCGTGGACGAGGAGACCGGGGCGATCTACTTCAAGCTTCTGGGCGAGATCGTTGCCGACATTGTCCAGGTGGACATGCAGGCCCTTGTGGGCGACCCGGCCAAGTCACTCAAGGACGTGCACGAGGCCGTCGCGGCACTGCGTGCGTCGGCGACGCTGGACACGCTCAAGGCGTCCATCGACGCGCTGCTGTCCGCCCGCGACCTGAAGATCAACGCCGACTGGCGGCTGGCCGTGACGACCACCAGCGGCAAGATCGCCACCCGGGGCGGTGCGGCCCTGAATGCCAACACCAGGCAGCTCATGTTCATCCCGCACGGCGGGCAGACGGAGTACGCCCACTTCAACCTGGCCGGGACGGCGCTGACGACCGGCCCGCAGATACCGATGGGTGTCGCCATACCGATCACCAAGGCGGTCGGCGACACGATGGAGCTGATCGCCACGGCCGGGACGGTCTATGTGACCTGCCTGGAGCTGATCCCGAGGAGCTGAGGCCATGACCGAACAGCAGAAGGCGTTGTCCCTGGTCAACCTGCTTCGGTTCAGTGCGCCGAAGGCCGACGTGGTGCCGGACGGTATCCGCACGGCATACATGGCGCTGCTGACCGCCTATCGGGCCCTGAGCGCGTCCGAGCAGGAGCGGGTCTTCCTCCGCGCACGGTTTGACGCCGCCCCGCCCGAACGTCGCAACCGGGACCTGGCCGACCCGGACCTGCTCGTCACCGCCCGGTATGGCGCGACGGCCGAGGAGCGGATCGCGGCGGCGAAGCAGATCACTGCCGCCCGCCGGTCGGCGGCGGGGCTTGAGCCGATCGCCGAGCCGGTGCGACCGACAAGGGGGGTTGGCTGATGGCAAACCTATTCCTGGGCACTACGGACGGCGATTGGGACAAGCCCGCCAATTGGTCCCTTAGCCACGTTCCGACTTCCGGCGAGGACGTGCAGATCATACCTGCCGCCGCTTGGCCTAACTCGTGGGACACCGGACCGGCCAGCCCGACCACGATCGCGAGCCTGGACTTTGAGGACTACGAGGGCGTTGGAGTCGCGGGGGACTGGTCCCAGATCACCGTCACCGGCAACGTCACGTGGATCGGCGCCGACTATGACGAAGACCTGGCGGCGTTTGGCGGCAAGTTCACCACCTACAACCCCAACGACATGCAGGCAGTCAACGTCGGCACGCAGGCGCAGGGCGACGTGGAGGTCAGCGTTATCTACGGCGGGGACACGCTGGACGGCACGATCACCGGCACGCTGACCATCAACGTTTGGGGGCCTGCCGGTGCATTCACAGGAACCGCCACCGGGCCGATTGTCGTTGCGAATCCGGGCTATGGCGAGCCCGCCAGCCCGTATGACTTCTCCGGCGCGACGATCAGCGGCGTGGACAGTCTGACCGTCAACGGCGGTTACATCGCCGGAGGAACCTGGCCGAACATACAGACGATCGTGAACGGCGGCGGGTGCATCGTCGGGGGCGTGTTCACCGGTCCGGTCACGTTCAAGAGCGGCGGCGTTTGTGGGCATCCCGACTTTGGAGGGTCAGACGAGCCGGAGTTCGACAATACGGTCACGTTCGAGAGCGGTGCACAGATCAACGAGATCAACGCCGACGGAGACACCGTCTTTGAGTCGGCGTCGTGGAGCCTGTCGGCGCAGGGCTACTGGCCGT
>DATKXO010000106.1:0-3164 GCA_035528995.1 Phycisphaerae bacterium
TGACGGAGTCGCGGCAGCCGGGGGCGTCGTGGCCGTGGCAGCCGGTGGCGTCACGACCGGTGCCGGGCTCGCGGCTGACGTGCAGGCCGATGCGACGAACAAGGCGAGGATGATCGGTGTCCCGAGCCGTAAGTACGACAAGCGGATCTCCTGTCCCTCCGGACGGTGTACCAGTAGAGACGTCCAGGCGGTCCAGTTGTTACGTCCCGAGCCTGGCGTCGTGCCGACTCGCCCCCACGGCTGCACCGACTCTCATCGGGGCTATCACGCCTGTCTAGAGCCGGCGGTCACGAGACGCCCCAGTCGGCCCGGTCAGGCCGACGGCGGGACCTGCGACGTCAGCAGATCACCTCGGTGGGGTCGGGCCAGTACACATTGACCGCCTCGACGATCGAAAAAACGCTCGTGCCATACGCGTTCCGAGCACGCAGCAGGATCGTGCCGTGCCCGTCGCATTCGCCCTCGGTCAGGCGCACCTTGACCGAGCGGGCGTCGCCGGGAGCCCTGGCCTGGAGCTCGAGCTGTGAGACGTTGACGGGCGTGCCAGCCACGAAGCACGGCGTGCCGTCATTCTTCTTCGACTTGCGAGGACACTCCCGGGTTTCGTACACGAGGAACTCGTCGGCATAGCCCGCCGGCGCCGACCAGCGCAGGCGGTAGGTCGCGGTGTTATCCCCGCTCTCGAAGTTGGGCGCCCCGATCTGTGCCCAGCGCATGTTGGTCGGCCTGGGGGGCGGGACAGCGTAGGTGACGCGGCGGGGTCCGTCAGGCGACCGGGCGACCGGCACGCCCTCGCCGTACACGTCGAAGGAGAAGGTCACCTTGCCCGGCGGCACACCCAGCGCGAGGAGGTTGGCCCGGCAGCTCCACGCCCCTGAGTCAGCGGGCCTCTTGGCCTTGCACATCACCGTCTTCGGGGCACCCGCCCAGGTGCCGGAGAAGACGACCTTCGTGAACGTGGTCACTCCGGATCCGGAGGCCGTCGGCCTCGCCGAAAGCTTCGTCGCGTCGGAAGTCAGCCTCGCGCCTGCCTTGGGCCCCACCCAGGTCCCGCCCAGGACGAGGGCCGCCGATGTCGGGGCCGCGGTCGGCGGGGGAGCCGACGTCTGAGTGGCCGTGGCAGCCGGGGTTGGCGTCACGGCTGGGCCCGGGGTCGGGGTCGGAGCTGACCCGCAGGCCGACATGATCAGCGAGGCAACGATGATCGTGGTTGCGAGCCGGGAGTGCGATTGGCGCATCTCATGTCCCTCTGGACGGTGTACCAGACGAGACATTCGGGCGCGCCCCCTGTTACGTCATGACCTTGGCGCCGTTCCGACAGCGCCCACCGGCCGCGCGTCGTTGCGTCCCGCGACTGCACCCGAGTCTGGTCGCCCTTGTCAAGCCAGTCCAGAGCCCTTGGTCCGTGGTGCCACGCACGGCTGTGGGAGCGGGACGGTCAGGCGGCAGCCCCGGATGCCGTCGGCAGAAGTGGCGTCGAGCCTTGCCCCTCCGATGCGGCCATCGAGGACTGACTATTCATTCGCGGACCACCAAACGGTTCCGAGGGTCGCTCATGGGTAGTAGCGGGCAAGCCCGAAGTCTGAGTCGCTGCCCGCAAAGGTCTCGCCGGCCACCACGATCCGGCCGTCCGCATCGATGGCGATCGCCCAGCCAATGTCGTGGCCCCCGGCATCCGAGAAGTCGGTCGTCACGAGGCCGCCCTCGCCGAACGTCGGGTCGAGGGTCCCGTCCGGGTCGTAGCGGGCGAGAGCGAAGTCGGCGCCGGTCACAGCGCTCGAGCCCGCGACGACGATCCGGCGGTCGGTGTCGAAAGTGATCGCGTGCACGGCGTCACTGCCCCTTCCATCCGAGAAGTCGGTCGTCACGAGGCCGTCCACGCCGAACGTCGGGTCGAGGGTCCCGTCCGGGTCGTAGCGCGCAAGCCCAAAGTCGGACAGGACTGCGACGATCCGCCCGCCCGCGTCGATCGCGATCGCTCCGTGCTCGGAGCCTTCATCGCCCCCGAGCCGGGAGACGTCGGTGACGACAAGTCCGCCGTTGCCGAAGCTTCGGTCCAGGGCCCCGTCGGGCCCATAGCGAGCGAGGGCGGGACTCGGGTTGCCGCCTCCATCGCGCGTGCTTCCGGCCACCACGATCCGGCTGTCCGTATCGATGGCCATGGCCAAGCCAAAATCGTAGCCTCCGGCACCCGAGAAGTGGGTCTTCACGAGGCCGCCCCGGCCGAACGTCGGGTCGAGGCTCCCATCGGCCGTATAGCGAGCGAGCGCGAAGTCGGAAGAGCTGGTCCCCCCGAGCTCCTGATCGCGATCCCACAAGGCGCTCGAACCCGCGACCACGAGCCGGCCCTCGGCATCGATCGTAAGCGCGTGGGCGGCGTCGAGGCTTGCTTTTCTCCGGAAGTCGGTGGTCACGAGGCCGCCCCGGCCGAACGTCGGGTCGAGGCTCCCATCGGCCGCGTAGCGAGCGACGGCGAAGTCACTGCCGCCTGGCACTTCGCCGGACTGCATGGAGCCTGCGATCACGATCCTGCCGTCCGCGTCGATGACCAGCTCTGAGCCGTTGATGGCGGTTGTGACAATGCCGCCCAGACCGAAGCTCGGGTCGAGGCGGCCATCCGGGTCGTAGCGGGCGAGCGCGAGGCTGTCCATCTCGTCCTCGTCCGGGCCGCTCCTCCCGGCAACGACGATCCGCCCCTCCCGGTCGATGGCGATCGTGGAGGCGTGTTCCTCGCTGCCCGAGCCCGAGATGTCCGTGGTGACGAAGCCGTCACGGCCGAACGTCGGGTCCACGGCGCCCGCGACCGCGAGGGGAGTCGTCACCTCTGGGGTGGCTATCGCCGGCGAGGGCGATGTCGGGGTCGCGGTGGTGACCGGTGGAGGCGATGTCGGACTCGCAGCCGGTGACGTCACGACAGGCGTCGGGCTTGCGGCCGACGTGCAGGCCGCCGCGACGAACAGGCCGACGATGATCGGTGTCCCGAGCCGTACGTGCGACGAGCGCATCTCATGTCCCTTCGGACCGTGTACCAGTGGAGACGTTCGGGCGGGTCAGCTGTTACGTCCCGAGCCTGAGGTGGTGCCGACGCGCCGTCAGCCGCACCGCATCGCCCCCACGGCTGCACCGAGTCTCATCGGGGCTATCACGCCTGTCTAGAGCCGGCG
>DATKXO010000107.1:0-5795 GCA_035528995.1 Phycisphaerae bacterium
GCGTCAAACTCGATCCGTGTATCGAGCGTGTTGTCCAGCCTCCACACGTAGTCGATCTGGTAGAGCACTAGCTCACCGGGACCCTTGTGGTAGATATGTTCCAGGCGGTTCGCAGCGTCATAGGTCGCCTCGACCCAGGCGCCGTTACCGTAGTCGATCCGGGTGATCCGACCCGCTCCATCGTAGGCGAGGGTCGCGCTCATGTCGGCGCGCATGACTTTCTGCGGCCGGCCCAGCAGGTCATACCCGGGCTCCTCGTTGTAGGTGTGTGCTGTGGCTTCGCCGCCGGGGCCGGTCACTAGAACTGGGCCCCCGTCGGCGTCGTACTGGTCTACAGCCGTGGGGCGCGCCGCCTGGGCAGGGTCAATGGCAGTGGTGGCCAGCGTCGGCCAGCCCAGATTGTTGTATTCGATCAGATGGCTGCGTACAGATTCAAAGTCCCAAGTGGGCGGCCCCTCCTCAGCGAAGTATAAGCCGATACCTGTCAAACGCCCCATCGCGTCATACGTCGGGCTGCCTCCCGGCTGCGGGCCGCCACCGCCAGGCCCGGCAATGCCCGGGCCGGTGAAGTCAATCCAAGGGTTGGGGGGGAATGGACTTACCAGCGGTGGCCAGGTGTTGGGGTAACCGTCGCCGCCTCCTCCGGCGGTCGGATTGTCGTTCACATCCCAGTTCACCTCGCAATACAATATGGGATTGGGGCCACCGCTGCTGGGCCCCCTGGGGCGTCCCACCGCGTCGTAGAGAATTGTGTACGGTGAGACGGGGTATCCGCTGCTGCCGTCCTCAAAACCCTCCCTGAACTTGTTGCGGTACCCGTAGCGGTCGTACCAGAACTCCGTTGTGACGGCATTTGCATCGATGACCTTCTGGAGCTCACCGTTGGCGCGTGCGCTGTCTTGCCCATAGTACTCCAGCGTGGTGACCGCCTGGGGGCTGCGTGTCTCCGGCACCGCAGGTTCCACCATAGTGGTCACCAGCGTGGGGTCGTTGGGGTCATTGGGGTCGTTCGGATCACCGTAGCCGTACTTGACCCAGTGGGTGAGCGGGTCGGTGACCTGCGTGACGCGGTAGAAGTTGGGGCGCTCGGTGGGGTAGGGCTGCTCCCAGGTGACCGTCCAGGTCTGGTTGGGGATCGGGCTGGTGACCGTCTCGACGTTGCCGACCGGGCCGTAAGTCGCGGTCCACGTGTGACTTAGCTCGTCGATGAACGTGGTGGGGTTGCGGTCGCTGTCGTAAGCGTATTGGCGGACGTAGTTTAGCGGGTCTTTGGTCTGACGCAGCGTGCCGGGGCCGTCAAAGCCGAACTTCCAGACATGCTCGCGCCGATCGGTGTAGTCCGTCCACCATAGCGGGCCCCAGCCTTCGTGGAACGTGAAATACTGGATTGCCCCGTCGCCCGGCCCCTCTGCGGCGGGGTCGGTGACGGTCTGGAGGCGGCCGTACGTGGACTCGTAAGCGTAGTCCCAGTTGACCTCGTCGCGGTTGGTGATCTGCTCGATCCGGTCCTCGGCGTCGTAGGCGAAGACGGTGTACGTGACGGGCACGGTCGCGTCGTTCGGGTACTGAATCTTCTCCAGAGCGTACGGGGCGTCCTGGTAGTAGTGGAACGTCCACTTGCGGCCGATGGGGTCCTCGACGTAATCCAGCCGATTGGTCTCGCCATCGTAGCTGAACTCGAGCTGGTGCGAGCCGACGGACTCGTTTGTCTCAGCAGCACTTGCGATCCGCAGGATGCGGAAGTTGTTCTGCTCACTGTCGCGCGCGACCTCGACGTAGTTGCCGCTGCTGTCGTAGACCTTGATCAGGCGGCGGATGTCGTCCCCGTCCACCAAGGCGAAGATGCGCTTGGACTGGTCCGGGCGGATCAGTTCCCACTGGCTGTTGGTGCCGTCCCATTTCAGCAGGTCGTGGTTGCCGGCTTCGGGGTCATAGACGCCGCCTACGAACCTGAAGACGTACTCATTGCCGTCGTCCTCGATGACGGTGACCATGGGGTTGTTGGGGTCGTCGGGGATCCCGACCACGGCCCCGCCGTAGCTGCACGACCAGCCCGGGCCGAAGCTAAACCCGGTCGGGGAGGTCATCTCACCGCCGCCGGCGGCCGAGGCGCTGTTGTGGTAGAGCGTGAACTGCACGGCCGGCCCGACCGGATCGTAACCCACGAGGGGGACAACGGTTGCCAGGTTGCCGTTGAAGAGGTTGACGACCGAGAAGGGCGAGACCTGGATCCCGGCTTCCCAGGGTCGCGGCAGGCCGGCTTCGGGCGAGGTCCGCACGACCGGGATGCTCCCGCCGCCGACCTGCCCTTCGGCTTCGCTCAGGACGGGCCCAACGGCGTGCAGGCCTACCAGCGTCAGACCAACCAAGGTAACACAGGCCAGACAGACAATGATTCTTCTAGTAGATATTGGTTCTTTCCTGCCCCCGGAATGCACCACGAAATGAACCCGTCGGCCGGCGCATGACCGCTGCCCCTGCCGAGACCTACCTTCCATCACAGCGAGCGTGGCTCGCACCCGATCTCGTCCCCCAAGGGTGGTTAACGCCGAATGGCCACGCAGCGCTCACGGAGAATAAGAAAAAACGGTTATCCTTGGCCGTCGGTAGCCGACGCGCTGTGTGGATCGGCGGATGCCAATGCAAATGCCTGCCAAAATGGGGCAAATACCCCAAGAGAAAGGCGTATTGCCAGTAGGGGACGCGGGGCTTGCTCCGAAACGGTGAGCCGAACGGACAGCGGTTGAGGCACAGAGAGCTCAGCAGAATGGGCCCCACCTGCAACTGCGAGTTAGCTGCCGGGCCAAAGGCTGTTGACGCAAGCCTGGCGCCGCGGCCCCACTAGCCCCACCCGCTCAGATGCTGGGCCGGGGCTGGTGCCGGAACGGCTGAGCCGAGCGCCGACCGGGCGCGGGCAACTCAGCTTCCCGCGCTGCCCACGCTGCTACTGCATGTTGGGGCCTTCGCCCCACATCAGCTTTCGTCGCAGGGCGCTCCAGGCCGAGTCCTTGGGGTTGCGCACCAGGAGGAAATCGGCCCCGTAGCGGGAGATCTCGATGCGATCGCTGCTGTGGAAGGGGCGCGAGGTCTGCCCGTCGATGGCCACGGTCGTTCCCGGGTTGGCCTGGGTGACGCGCAGGACGATTCGGCTACGGGCGTCCATGACCAGCGGACGGTACGTCAGGGCGTGCGGACAGATGGGTGTGAGGATGAAAGACTCGGCGGTCGGTGCCAGGATGGGGCCGCCGGCCGAGAGGTTGTGGGCCGTCGAGCCGGAAGCGGTGGCGATGATCAGCCCGTCGCCGCGGAGCTGGGCCACCTCGTCGCCGTCCGCCTCGACCGTCATGTGGATCATGCGGAACGGCGGTCCGGCCAACACCACGCAGTCGTTGACGGCCGGGGTGCGGAATGTCGTGCCGGCCGTGTTTTGCAGGGCTACCTCGAGCATGACCCGACGCGTGAGCGGCAGCTCCCCGGCGAACAGGAAGTCCCCCTCTTGCTCGAGCTGTTCGATAGTGAACTCGGCCAGGAAACCCAATTTGCCGAGGTTTACACCGACGATCGGCAACTGCTGTTCGCGCAGGCTGTGGACCGCCGCGATCATGGTTCCGTCGCCCCCCAGGACGATCAACAGGTCGGGTTTCTCCGCCAGGGCGCGCTTGCCGTCGTAGGTCAGATCGGCGAAGACCACCTCGGCCCGGTCGGCCAGCCAGCGCTTGGTCCGCTCGAGCGTCTCCGCGGCGGAGGGTTTCTCCGGCGACCCGATGATGGCCACGCGTTTCATGTACTGAGGGCCTCCATGGCGATGTCAGCCTGGCGGACTCGCCGGCCGGCGGCCGAGGCGACTTGTGCCCGGCAGCGCCCGGACGAATCAACAAGCTGGCCCGTGCTGCTACATAAAGCCTAGCGTTTGGTCTGGCCCGAGGCCAGTTGAATCATCGAAACTCCGCCAGCGCCGGCAAGGCGAGCAGCTCGCCCCTCGGCTCGGACCCCGATACGCACGGGCGGTCGGGACGCCCGGGCTAGGCACTGGAGCACTCACGCGTAGAATACCGGTTGTGCCCGACAGGCGGGTGACGTTGCACGAGGATTCTGTGGTGGACGGCGCATCCTCATTCAAGCTGTTGGCGGTTGATCTGGACGGGACGCTGTTGGACTCAGCCCACCGCGTGCCGACCCGCAACCGAGCGGCCCTGCACCGCGCCCACCAGGCCGGGATCAAGATCGTCCTGTGCACCGGGCGCAGCTTTACCGAGACCCGACCGATCCTGGACGAGATCGGTTTGGACCTGGATGCGAGCGTCACGGCCGGCGGCGCGATCCTGACCGATGTGGCGACCAGCAAGACCATCGCGCGCACGTCCATCCCGCGTGAGGACGCCCACGCGGCCACGGAGTGGTTTCAGCGGCGTGGCTACGCGGTGCTGTGGCTGTATGATCCGGACGAGGCCGGGTTCGACGGCTATGACATTGCCGGTCCGCGTCGGCACGCCAAGTACGACCGCTGGGTGGCGCGGACGCCGTGCGACGTGCGCAGCATCGACCACATCCCGGACGACGGGATTGACCCGGTGCGGATCACGATCGTGGACGACGCGGCGGTGCTGGCGCAGGTGTCGGCCGAGTTCGGATCGGCCTTCCAGGATCGCTTGGCCCACAACTTCCTGCGAGTGCCGACCACGGACACCATGATTATCGAAGCGTTCGCTCGGTCGGTGGACAAGTGGAACGGCGTCGCGAAGCTCTGCCGCCGGTGGAAGATCGATCCACGCCATACGGTGGCCGTCGGCGACGACGTGAATGACGTCGAGATGGTCCGCCGGGCCGGGCTCGGCGTCGCCGTGGCCAACGCGTGCGCGGCGGTCAAGGGAGTCGCCCGGCGGATCACGGGCAGCAACGACGATTGCGGCGTCGCCAAGCTGCTCGATGAGTTGCTGGACGGGGGCGCATAGAGGATTGCCCGGTGTCACGGTACGCTCGGCTTGAAATCGCGCTGATCATCCTGGTGGGCGGCGGGGTGGCGGCTATTACAGCGTACTACTCGAAACTGTGGGCGCTGCTGCCGGCCGTCCTGGCACTGGCGTTCCTGGCCTTCTACCGCGACCCGCCCCGGCGCGTGCCCCGGCGCGACAACGTGCTCGTGGCCCCGGCCGACGGTCGCATCACGGAGATCACCAGGGATTACAGCGTGGCAGACGAGTCTGGCCCGCTGCTGCGGGTCGTGATTTTCCTGAGCGTCCTGGACGCTCATATCAATCGCAGCCCGTGCGCCGGGCGTGTGACGGACGTGACATACCGCCCGGGTGAATTCCTCAACGCCTTGAAAGCCGAATCGACCGATCGTAATGAGAACAACCTTGTGACCATCGAGCCGCAGCCGCCGATCCCCGGGCCGGTCCTCGTCCGTCAGATCGCCGGTGTGTTGGCCCGCCGCATCGTCTGCGCGGCCGAGCCCGGCGACCACCTGGCCACGGGAGAACGCTTCGGTATGATCAAGTTTGGCTCGCGCACCGAACTGTGCGTGCGCGAGGATCCGCGCTGGCAGCTTGCCGTGCACGTGGGCGAACACGTCAAGGCCGGCGTGACGGTGCTGGCGGAGTTGCGCGAGCAGTAGGAGCCGCCATGGACCCCACGACCCGCGACCGTCTGGATTTCGACAACGGCGAAGTCGCGCCGCGCGGCCGATTGCGCGCCATCAGCCTGCTGCCCAGTGCAGCTACGCTGGGGAACCTGGTGTGCGGGCTGCTGGCGATCTTCTGTTGCCTGCTGGAGATCCGCGACGTTTACTTCGCCGG
>DATKXO010000108.1:0-2046 GCA_035528995.1 Phycisphaerae bacterium
GTGCGGGCAAGCGATAGACTCTCTCTCTCCCTCCCAGGCGTGGAATGTCCTTCGGGGCAGTACTCGCCTGGGGCTTGAAGACGACCCCGCACCGCGTGTGCGGGCAAGCGATAGACTCTCTCTCTCCCTCCCAGGCGTGGAATGTCCTTCGGGGCAGTACTCGCCTGGGGCTTGAAGACGACCCCGTACGGCGCGTGCGGGCGAGCGATAGACTCTCTCTCTCCCTCCCAGGCGTGTGTTGTCCTTCGGGGCAGCGCTCGCCTGGGGCTTGAAGACGACCCCGCGCCGCCGGCGCGGGCCACCGATAAACGCTCTCTCTTAACGCGGGTTCGCGTCGCCCCCTGGGGCGACGCCGACCTGCGACATCTAAACGACATCGCGACTCGTGCGACGGCGGACAGCATTCCATCGCGGGCATCGGCTCGGCGGATGGCGTTCGACCAGGTCGAAGGACTAGACGGCGCGACGGCATCCACACGAGTCAGCCCGGCCCCGACGTCCCAGCGAACAGGGGACCTCTTTAAGCGGGAGTAGCGGGCATGGGGACAACAGCGAACATCGCGGCATGGTGCGGGGCACTTCTCGTCGCCAGCAGCATCGCGCAGGGAAACGCGATAACGAATCCGGAGGCGTGTTGCTGCAACGCAGCGGGCACGGTGTCCGACAGCAGAGGTGTGAACGATGTGACCGTCACACCGCAGGGCGGTTGGGCCGCCAGGCCGGACGCCGGCCGCCCGCCCGGGCCGCCACAGATTGACCTCACGGGCGCGTTGTTCCCGGTTCGAGGCACGACGGGAGACGCCGCACATGCGTCGCCCGGTCGCGGCATCTGGCGGGTTCTTTGCAACTGCGGCGCTGGGCGTCCCTCGCCGATTGATTGTCTCGACGGGTGCTCCTGGCCGGGCCTTGATGCCGACGTCGAGACGCCGCCGCCCGGCTGGCGGACGCTCGTGGCGGTCAACCTCCAGACCGCCATCACCAACCGCCTGTACTCACACGCCTGGGCACCCGGCCACGACTATTATTGGGAATCGGATCCGGTCGAAGCGGAGACGGCCTCCCGTCCAGGACAGTCCGGGACCGCGACCGGAATCACCCACACAATCTCCTTCCATCTGAGAGACCGCGCTGCCTCGGAGGGGCACACGGTCGACGCCGCTAAGCCCGAGCCAGCCACCGTTGCTCTGGCCGGGCTTGGCGGCGCGTTCATCCTTCGCCGTCAGCGGCGCTGAGGCGGCCGCATCCGAAACGACCCCTCTGGCTTTTGACCTTGCGCGGTCCCCGGCCCGAGCCGCCCCTTGTCCTCATGTCGGTGGAAGGTACAATCCTTTCGATCTGACCTGAAAGGATCGAACATGTCCGCACTCTACGAGCAGTCACGCCAGTTGTTCATTCAGCGTTGGGGCGAAATGGGAGCCAACTGGGGCATCAGCCGGACCATGGCCGAGATCCACGCCCTGCTGTTCGTCTCGCCCGAGCCGCTGTGCACCGACGACGTGATGGCCCAGTTGCAGGTCTCCCGCGGCAACACGAGCATGAACCTGCGGCAACTGGTCAACTGGGGGCTGATCAGTCGCGTACACCTGCCGGGCGACCGGAAGGAGTACTTCGCCGGCGAGAACGACGTCTGGCAGATGTTCGAGACCATCACCCGCGAGCGCCGGCGTCGCGAGGTCGAGCCGATCATCGAGACCATCGAGCGCTGCCAGAGCATGGTCCGCGACGACCTCAAGCGTCTCCGCGGCGCCGAGCGCCACCAGGTCCAGGAGTACAACCGCCGCCTGACCGAGATGGCCGACTTCCTGAACGTGATGAACACGCTGTTCAACGTGGTGATGAAGGCCGGCCACAAGAACCTCGCCCGGCTGACCAAGGCGCTGGCGAGGCTGATGTGAAGGCGTCGGCCTTCGGGCATCTCGGACCGTCTGAATCACCCCGCCGGTCGGCTGCCGATGAGCACGGCCATGAAGTCGGCGTAGAAGAAGGCGATCATCATCAGCCAGGACAGGAACAGTCCACCCATGGCGGGTCCCTCCCTTACTTAGC
>DATKXO010000109.1:0-5342 GCA_035528995.1 Phycisphaerae bacterium
CGCACGAAAGAACGCCCTGATCGTGATCGGCTTTGGCCCCCGCGACCGTGTCCTGCGTCGCCTGCCTGGCAGGGTAGCGCCACTGCTCGTGCTGCTGTGCCTTTGGCCGGCGGGCGCCGTCGCTCAGCCGCCCGCCGTGCCCGAGCATCCCGGGCAGTGGGAGTTCCGTGTCGCGGCCAGCGAGGACGCCCTGTGGCTGGTCGGGTTGCGCGGCGGGCAATCAGTGCTCGTTCGCCGCACCGCGACGACCCCGTTCGATCGCGGCCATACGGCCAACGGCCGCGTGGTCTCGATGACCGCCGTGGGCGAGAGCGTCTTCGTCTTCTTCGAGCAAGATCAGCACCGCTCGTTCTACCGCTACGATGAGAAGGGGCACCCTCAATCGGACTTGCCGGGCCGGGAAGTCCCGGTGGACATGGTCGGGGCGCGTGGGATCCTCTACGCGCTGGTTCCCTCTTCGACGGCGACGGCGTTGTCGGCCGCCGGTGTCCCCACCACCGAACCCGCCACCGCCCCGGTCTTCGACGCCGGCGACGCGCCCCTTAGCGTCGTCAAGTATGATGGGGATGACTGGCTCCCGCTGACACCCTGCCCCGATTCCGTAGGACCCCACGCTTCGCCGCGCCTGCGGCCGCGGCTTTGCCCGGCATACGGGAGGCTGCGGCTACTCTGGGTGGCGGACCAGGCCAATCAGATTCACCACGCCCGCCTCGACTCTGAGACCGGACGGTGGTCCGTGGGCAAGCCGATCGGCGTGGCGAACCTGACGGCGTTCTGGATACCCCTGCTGGACGGTGTGCCTACACTCGTTACCGGGACCGAGCAGACGCCCGGCGGCGAGACGATCTCGGCCTACCGCCTGCTCGGCGACTGGATCGGCGAAGGAGTGCCCACACCGCGGCCGGCCGAGCTGCGCTTCTCGCCGCTGCTGGAAGGCGTCGCCCTCACCCGCTATGCCGACGCTTTCGGCTTCAACCAGCACCTGGGCGTGCTGGGGACGGACGCGGCAGGAGTTGCCTACCTGCGTTTCGCGCGGATCGGGGCCGAGCCGATCGAGCCCACCGTCCGCGCCGAAGATGTACTCACCCGGCCGGCTGCCGCCCAGCGGACCCAAGTCTCGTTCCAGATCGCGACACTAGTGGTTATGGTCGTGGTGCTGGCCGGGCTGTTCGTCTTCCGCCGTCGCAGCCTGGCCAATATCGTCCCGCTGCCCCCGGGCTATGTGTTGGTGTTAAATCTGCGCCGGCTCGGCGGGTGGCTGGTTGATTTCGTCCCCTTCGCGTGGGCCGGAGCGCTCTTGTCGGAGATCCAGTGGCTCGACGGGCTGCGGGAGCTGGCCGCCTGGGGAATCGGTACCGGTTCCGAGCCCGGACACCCGCCGGCAAAAATCCTCATGTGGTGGGCGGCAAGCTGCACGCTGCATACCCTCTACATGGTGGTGATGGAGCTGCTCGCCGGTCGTACCGTCGGCAAAGTCCTCACCGGCACGCGCCTGCTGGCCGAGACGGGCACACGCCCCGCCTCGTGGCAGATCCTGGTCCGTAACGTACTGCGCTTGCTCGAGCTCGTGCCGCAGTTCTGGATTCTGGGGTTGTTGGTGTTGCTGTCGCGGAATCGGCAGCGTCTGGGCGACATCTTCGCCCGCACGCTGGTTGTCCACCGCGCGGGCCCGCCGAAGCGGTCCCCCGACCGAGCTGACCGTCCCCCCCGGGACGATGATAACCCGCCGGAGCCTCCGTCCGATCCCCCGGCGAATTTCTCATGATGGAGGCCGGATCACAGGACGATCGCATCGCCCGCTGGAACTTCTTCCGCCGTCAGCCCCGTCGCCTGGAGAGCCCCCAGTAGCCCTTCCACGTCTTCGATCCCGAAAGCGCCGGCTTCAAAGCTGTCCAGGTCGAGCACGCCCCAGCAGCGTCCGTCGGCCTCGAACAGTGGGATAACGAGCTCCGAGCGATCGCGTGGGTCGCAGGCGATGTAGTTCTGCCCGAGTGCCGCAACGTCGCGGACCACCAGCGGCCGCCGCTCCCGAAACGCCCGGCCGCACGCTCCGTGCAGCCCGATCGGCGAACAGGCGGGTTTGTCCCGCCGCGGGCCGAGCACCAGATCGTGCCGGCCCTCATGCAGGTAGAAGCCGACCCAGGAAACGCCCGTGTCTTGCAGCGCTTCCCACAGCGTATCAACCACCGCCCGCATGCGTTGCTGCCGGTCGCCGGTGCACGTCAACTCTCGAGTCATCTTGTCGTATGGACGTTCCATAGCGACCGCATCATCGGCCACCGCGCCGCAGGCGCCAAGCGCGGGTGCCCCAGCCTTTCAAGGCTGGGGGACGGATCCGCGCGAACGGCATTATTTGCTAGAGTAGCTCCCCCAGTTCTGGTAGAATCGAATAAGACATCCAAACGGAGCAAGACAATGCGCACGCGTCATGTAAGGTGCTCGGGGCTATCAGCCCTGCTGACAATGCTTGTGGCTGCGCTCTGTTCAGGCCCGGCTGGGGCCCAGGTTCTCTACGTGGACGACGATGCCCCGCTCGGCGGAGACGGGCTGAGCTGGGACACGCCGTTCAAATATCTCCAGGACGCGCTATACGTGGCTGCCGGCGACCCAAGCATCACCGAGATCCGCGTGGCCCAAGGCACCTACAAGCCGGACCAGGACGAAGGCGGCAACGTCACCCCCGGCGACCGCGCGGCCACGTTCCAGCTCGTCGGCGGCCTGGCGCTGAAAGGCGGCTACGCCGGCATCACTGAGCCCGATCCCGACCAGCGCGACATCGACCTGTACGTGACGATCCTCAGCGGCGACCTGGCCGGCAACGACGGCCCGGACTTCGAGAACTACGACGAGAACAGCTACCACGTCGTCACGGTGACTGATACCGATACGACAGTGATGCTGGACGGTTGCACAGTCACCGGCGGTAGCGCGACCGGGGAAGTATCTGACCATCAACAGGGCGGTGGCCTGTATTGCCGCGATGCCATCGTGGCGCTAGCAGACTGCACAATCGTCGCAAATAGGGCAGGCGTCTCCGGGGGCGGCGGCGTACGTGTGAGGGGCGGCAGTATTACGTTCTCAGGCTGCACCATCCGCGACAACCGGGCAACGTATGGAGGCGGTGTCCGCGCCGGATCCGCCGATCTAGCATGGTTCGAGGGTTGTGCTCTGACCGGAAACCACGCTTTCGACTTCGGTGCGATCTATGCCCTCCGGTGCGACAGCGTCGTGCTCATGAACTGTAGTTTCACCGCCAACGACGCTTATAACACGGGTGCCGGAGTCTACGCGTACGCCGACGCTGACCTGTACGTCGGAAACTGCGAGTTTGTCGGGAATTACTGCACCGGCTTCTACTTTCCTTGGGGGGCGGGCATGGCCGTCCGGGAGAGCCATGGGACCATTGAGCACTGCACGTTCCGGGAGAACTGGACCTGCGCCAATTACTCGTCCGGCGGGGACGACTACGCCTCATCGGCGGGGCTTTCGGTTAAGGGCGACGTTACTGTGGCCGATTGCCTGTTCGTCGGGAACTCCTGCACCAGTGAGGTGAAGACTGCCGAGGCCTCCGGGGGCGCGGCCTCGTTCGGCGACCAGACGAAGGTCTACAACTGCACGTTCATCGGCAACCGCACGAACAACATGGTGGGTCCGACCAGCGCCGGCGGCGCGGTCCTCTTCCTCGGCTCGGCGACGCTGACCAACTGCGCCTTCATCGGAAACGCGGCCGAAGGCGACACTGGGACCGGTGGAGCTGCGTACGTTCTGGAAGGCGTGCCAACGCTGACGAACTGCACATTCACCGCGAACACAGCCTCAGAATGCGGCGGCGTGTGGGCCACGCCGGACACCCGGCTGACCAACTGTATCGCCTGGGGCAACAGCGACAACGGCGGCACGGGCGAATCGGCGCAGGTCTTCGGCACGCCGATCGTCAACTACTGCTGCATCGAGGGCTGGACCGGGGATCTGGGCGGTATCGGCAACATCGGCGACGATCCGCTCCTCGTCGATCCCGATGGGCCGGACGACGTCTTCGGCACGGAAGACGACGACGTGCGGCTGCTGCCCGGCTCACCCTGCATCGATGCCGCCTGCAACGGCGCCCTGCCTCGGGACTGGGCCGACCTCGACGAGGACGGCGACACACGCGAAACCACACCGCTGGACCTCGACGGCGAAGGACGCTTCTCCGACGATCCGAACACGCCGGATGCCGGCTGCCGCTGCCCGCCTATCGTGGACATGGGCGCCTACGAATTCGGCGGCACCGGCCCGCAACCTTGCCCTGGTGACCTGGATTGCGACCGCACGGTTGGCCACGCCGACTTGGGCATTCTGCTGGCGGCCTGGCACAACACCGCCGAAGGCGACCTGAACTGCGACGGCGACACGGACCACGCCGACCTCGGAATCCTGCTGGCCAACTGGGGCACGAGCTGTCCGTAAGGAAAGACGCCCCGTCCCGAGAAGGGTGTGCCAGAGGGTGCGTGACGAGATCGGCGGGGTGGTCGCTGTCTTGCCCCGCAGGGGCGCAGGCCCATGGCCGCGGGTGGAGCGCAGCGCAACCCGTGGATAGGATGCGTGCTGAGTCATCATCCCGCCCCGCAGGGGCGGGGGAGACATCCACGGCGGGCACCTTCACACGATTGCTCTGTCACGTCGTCTTCAGCACCAAGCACCGCGCCAACCTGATTGCGCCCGAGTTACAGGCGCGCCTATACGACTATCTCGGCGGGATCGTCCGCGGCGAGCGTGGCCGGGCACATGAGATCGGCGGGGTTGCGGATCACGTCCATCTGCTGATCCAGTGGCGCACCGATGAAGCACTGTCAACGCTCATGCGCCGCCTGAAGGCGAACTCCTCGCGCTGGTTGCACGCGGAGTTTCCGGCGATGCGCGGATTCGCGTGGCAGGAAGGTTACGCGGCGTTCACTGTGAGCCCGTCGCAGTTCGAGACGGTGCGGCGCTATGTCCAGAATCAGCCGGCCCACCACCAGCAGCGGGGATTCGTGGAGGAGTTGAAGGCGCTGCTGGACGCACACGGAATCGAGTACGACGAGCGGTATCTGCAGGACTGAGCACCTCATCCGCCGGCCCTTCGGGACGGAGACTTGGCGGGGGGCGGACCGTGTCCACGGGTTGCGCTGCGCTCCACCCGTGGCAAATCGCCCCTGTCCCTCCGGGACAGGTCCCACCGTACCAGCGTCCCCTGGACTCCGCCAAATCCGTCATGCACCCTGATGGACCATTCAAAGGTAGGCCCGGGATTGGTATGTCCGGGACGCACGCTGCAGTTGCCTGATTCGCGGGCGAGACGCCCACGCTACCCACTGACCGTT
>DATKXO010000110.1:0-83365 GCA_035528995.1 Phycisphaerae bacterium
GTCGAGGGGGCATGGCTCGAAAGGGACTCCCAGCGGTTGAATGGGGGCCCGCCGGTGCGGTGGTGCGACTCGGACCGTCGTGTCGAATCGCCCCTGCCTGGCCAACAGTACGGCCATGGGGCGCACGAAGGCCGTCCCGCCCAGCCAAGCGGTTTTCTCGACAACCTGGCGGGCTACCGCGTCAATGGGGCGCTCTCTACCGAGCTGGACGAGCCACCGCGTGCGCGTCTGGGGCCATCCCAAAGTCGCGCCCAACGTGACGGCCAGGAGCAGGGCAAGATCCACCGAGAGGACGGCGAGAACGCTCAAAGTCGTCAGCGGGCGTGCGACGGCGAACGCGATCACGAGGCTGATCGCGGCGAGCGCGCCATAGCCGGCGATCCACCAGATGATGAAACTAGTGGGTGGCGTTGCGGCGAAGTCCACGTCGATCAGCGTTCCGGGTGAGGGATCCAGCGGGGCTTCCTCCGCAGGGTCGCTCGTCGGTCTTGATGGTGTGGGGGAGTCCTCGACGGGGTTTGGCCTGAGTGGGAGGGGGCCGTGCGAATCCGCCCGTCCGGTGCTCATGGCTGGGCCAGGCCTCCGTAATCCTCGGGCGTGTTCAGGTCTTGGGTGACGCCCGGGGTGGGGCAATCGACGCGGTGGACGCTCTCGGCGTGGCGGGTCAGCAGCTCGGCGAGGCCGCCGTCGGTGATGGTCGCCAACTCGGGCAACATCGACAGGGGGACGATGATGGGGTGGCCACGTTTGCCGCCGTGTGAGGCGACGACTATGGCGTCGGGGTGGTCGAAGAACGCGGCGATGCACGAGGTCACCGTTGCGACGTCGATGAGCGGCATGTCGCCGGGGCAGACCAGGACGCCGGAATCGTCGGGCGGGGTCAGGGCTTGCCGCAGGGCATCGACGCCCATGCGGATCGAGTCGAGCATCTGCGACTCGGCGTCGTCGTTGATGACGGTGAGGAACCGCGGGTCCTCGGGCAGGTCGAGTTCGTTCGCTACGGCAGTATGCGTCACCACGGCCAACCCGTTGATCGGGGCGGCGAGCAGTGTTTCGATCACGGTCTCGAGGACGGTGCGGTCGCCGTAGGGCAGAAGCTGCTTGGCCGATCCCATGCGTCGCGATCGGCCGGCGGCGGGGATGACGGCGTAGACCGCCACAACCGCCGATGATGAGCGGCCGTCATGATCCGGCATCGCTGGACTCCGAGGTGACGGGGAGCGGGCCCTCGACGACTTTGCGGCGGTCGGCCCGGCGGGTGGCGATGAGTTCGGCGGCGATGCTGACGGCGATCTCGGGGACAGTCACCGAGTTGATTTTCAGGCCGATGGGCGAGTGGACGCGCTCGAGCAGGTCGGGCTTGACGCCGGCGGCCTCGAGGTCGGCGAAGATCAGCTTGATCTTGCGGCGGCTGCCGATCATGCCGAGGTATTTGGCCGGCGAGTCGATCACCGCGGCCAGAGCCTGCTCGTCGTGTTTGTGGCCGCGGGTGACGATGACGACATAGGTGCCGGCGTTGATGGGGAAGTTGCGCAGGGTCTGCTCGATGTCGGCGGCGATGGGCTCGATGGGCGGCGGCAGGCGCTCGGCCTTGGCGAAGTCGGCCCGGTCATCGACGACGACGACCTTGAATTCCAGGCCGGCGGCCAGCTTGGCGAGTGCGGCGCCGACGTGTCCGGCTCCGGCGATGAGCAGGGTGGGCTCGGGCTCGAGGTTGACCCGATATTCGACGAGCTGGTCCTGATGGAGGACTCGCAGGGGGATGGAGGCGCCTTCGCCGGCGCGGATGTGGGCCAATGCCCGGCGGAAGGGGACGGTCTCGTCCGGTTCCCGGATGGAGAGGACGGCGATGTCCATGCCTCCGCCGCAGATCAGGCCGTCGTCCCAGCCGAAGTCGTGATCGAGCTGGAAGCTCAGCAGGCTGGACCGTCCGGCCTGGAGCAGCTCGAAGGCCTGCTTTCGGACCTCGGCCTCGACGCATCCGCCGCCGAGGGTACCGGCCGTCTTCATGGCCTGATCGACCAGGAGCAGGGCGCCGGGTACCTGTGGCGCGGATCCTCGGGTCTTGACGACGGCGCAGAGTGCGACCGGTCGGCCGTCGCCGACCTCGGACACGATGCGCTCGAACAGCGGCTCGTGCAGGATCACCGGCACCCCCTTTTTGTCCGACCTGTGAAGGCATGGTATCGCTGCGGGCGGGCGTTTTCCACCGAGACCCGGACGAGCATAGCTTGAACTGCCTTGGGCGAAGCCGCATGCTATTGTAGTGTCTCAGGATTACCGCGTCGTTCGATCGACGCGAATCCGGGCGTCACCGCCGTTCTGGCGTCCGCGCGAACTGAAGTTCGCGGCTCGTTACGATGCCGCATCAATGAGACACTACACTATGGTCATCGGGGCGCAGGCTTGAAGGGCGATTGGTGACGGAGTTGATGCCATGGGCAAGATGCAAGGTCCGCCGTTGAAATTGGAACGGATCGATGAGTGTCGATGGCGCATCCCGAAGTCACAGCGGGCCGACATGCGCGTGGACGGGATCGTCTACGCTGACGACACCCTGATCGAGCAGATCCGCAACGATCAGTCGCTGCAGCAGGTGGCGAACGTGGCCACGCTTCCGGGGATCGTGGGAGCCAGCCTGGCCATGCCGGACATTCACTTCGGCTACGGCTTCTGCATCGGGGGGGTGGCCGCCACCGACCCGGCCCAGGGCGGCGTGATCAGCCCGGGCGGCGTGGGGTACGACATCAACTGCGGCGTCCGGCTGGTGCGCACCGATCTGACGGAGCCGGAGGTGAAGCCGGTGATCCGGAAGCTGGTGGACCGGCTGTTCGCCACGGTGCCCTGTGGTGTGGGCGTCAGCGGGAAGGTCAAGCTCGACCGGCGCGAACTTCGGGAACTGATGGCCACCGGGTCGCCGTACGTGGTCAAGCGCGGCTTTGGTTGGGAGTCGGACATCGAGGCCACCGAGGCGGGCGGATGCCTCAAGGGCGCCGACCCCGACTGCGTTTCGGAGAAGGCACTTCAGCGCGGCAACGACCAGTGCGGCACGCTGGGCTCGGGGAACCACTTCGTTGAGGTTCAGGTGATCGAGGAGGTGTACGACGAGAAGGCGGCCGGCGTGCTGGGGCTGGCGAAGGGCGGGATCACGGTGATGATCCACTCGGGCTCTCGCGGGCTGGGGCATCAGGTGTGCGAGGACGCGATCCGGAATCTTCGCGGCGTGCCCGAGCGGTTGGGGATCGAACTGCCCGATCGGCAACTGGTCTGCGCCCCGGTGCACTCGAAGGAGGGGGCGCATTACCTGGGTGGGATGCGGTCGGCCGCCAACTATGCGTGGTGCAACCGGCAGATCATGACGCACCTGGTGCGCAAGGCGTTCATGCAGGTGTTCGAGACGGCGGCCGAGAGGCTGGGCATGAGGATGATCTACGACGTGGCCCACAACATCGCCAAGATGGAGATGCACGAGGTTGGCGGCAGGGAGGTGCAGCTCTGCATCCATCGCAAGGGGGCCACGCGGGCGTTTCCGCCGGGGCATCCGGAGGTGCCGGCCAGGTACCGCGAGATCGGTCAGCCGGTGCTCATCCCCGGTGACATGGGTCGGTCGAGCTACCTGCTGGTGGGGCAGCCGGGGGCCATGGCCGACACGTTCGGCAGCGCCTGCCACGGCGCCGGGCGGCAGATGTCGCGCACCGCGGCGGTCAAGGCCGCCCGGGGTCGATCCATCAGCCAGGAGCTGCTGGACCGCGGGGTGGTGGCCCGTGCCAAGGGGCGCCGGGGCCTCGACGAGGAGCAGCCCGACGCCTACAAAGACGTGACCAACGTGGTGAACGTGGTGGATAAGGCCGGGATCAGCAAGAAGGTCTGCCGCATGCGTCCGATCGGGGTGATCAAGGGGTGACACTACCCTGGCATGGGCGGGAAAGGCTTGCTCGTGCCCGTCACCACCAGGGGTCCTGCGGCGGGGGGCGCGGCGGGCGGCCTCCAGCGGCTTGAATCCGTGCCGTCTCGATGGCCAGACGAATGTGATCCGCGGGCCGGGAGTCGAGGATTGTCGAAGAAGCGACAACGGAAGAAGCAGGAGCGATCCCGTCGGGCGAAACCGGGCCGGGCGAGCGCGGGAGCCTCGAAGCGGGGGCCTGACCTGGAGTTGCTCGAAGCCGCGACGGCCAAGGCAAGGGAGGACGCGGGCGAGTTCCTGCGGCGGGATGATCTGGCCGCTCGCGTCGTTCAGTTGGCCGACGGCACGCGGGAGCTGGCCCTGCGGGTGATGCGGCAGTCGCCGCTGGAGGGGAAGCACGAGTGCCGGGCCGGCTGCGGCTTCTGCTGTCACACCGCGATCACGGTGGCGGCGCCCGAGGCGTTCGCGATGGCTGCGTATCTCAGGGAGCATCTCTCGCAGGAGGAGCTGGCGGAGGTCCGCCGGCGTCTGGATGAGAACGCGGCGCTGGCCTCGAGCATGAGCCGCCAGGAGTACATCACCAGACTGCCGACCTGCGCGCTTCTGACGGCCGACGACAACTGCCGGGTGCACCCGGTGCGTCCGATTGCTTGTGCGGGTTTCTTGTCCACGTCGCGGTCGAAGTGCGAGGCGGAGTACAACCGCGTGCCCGGTCGCGACCCGGTGCCCTCGGACAAGTTCGCCATGCTGGCGGGGCTGGCGGTGTCGAACGGCCTGATGGAGGCGTGCAAGCGGGCGAAGCTGGACGGCGAGTTTTACGAGCTGAACCACGCCCTGCGCCGGGTGCTGGACACGCCGGACGCGGCCGATCGCTGGGCCCGCGGCGAGGACGTGTTCAGCGGGTGCCTCAAGTAGGTGGGTCCCCAAGCCCCGAAAGACCGCATGCGCGGATGGCGGCACGCGGCTGCCTCCGAGCTGCCCCGCCAGCATGTCTTGATCTTGCTATTCCGACGTCCGGTGAGCGAAGTCGAAGACCCCTTGGGCGTCCAAGGCTGGCTCTGTCTCAGCCGACGGGCCCGCAATGCGACAGGGAGCGCTGGGCAGGTCCGGGTTCTTGCACCGACACGCGGTCAACCGAATGCCGAAGCAGCCCGCCAACGCCTCGATGCGGGCGAAGCGAAGGGCGCGCTCGCGGTTGGGGATCATTCGGCCGCCGCCACAGCCATGGACGAAGCGCTGATACTCCCAGGACGCGTGCTCGCAATGGGCGACGGCTCCGCTCCGGGTGTCCAAGGTGGCCTTGGCCGCGAACCCAGGGCGCAGGAACAGGTAACTCGCCGCGGCGCTCCGTACGCCGACATCGCGAAGACGCTCCAGTAGGGGGATGAGGTTCTGGTCCGTGTCGGTAACGTCGGGGATGAGTGGGTCAAGTCGGACGGTCGTTGCGACACCGGCTTCTCGGAGGGCGCGGACGTACTCGATCCGCTTGGAGGGAGGGGCGGTTCGCGGCTCGAGAGACTTCCAGAGGCCCGCGTCCAGAGTCGTGATCCCCAGTTGCGCGAAGACCAGAAGGGGGGCGCTGGCGAACAGTCGAACGAAACGGTCGGTAATGAAACCCTTGGTCAGGAACGAGACTTCGATGCCGGCACGGAGAAGGACGGCCATCGTTGCAATGCTCACCTCTTGTACCTGCGGCAGGTACTGGAACGCGTCGCTGGAGGGGCTGAAGTACACGCGGGAAGGCAATCGGCGCCGGCGGCGGAGCTCCTGCTCGACCAACTCTGCGGTATTGTCGAAAAGGACGACGCAATGAGGGCCCGGGTAATGGGCGTAGCCCTGGATATAGCAGTAGACGCACCCTGATGCGCACCCCTCTGTAATGTTGATCGTGGGCAAGTGACGCAGGCAGGGAATGGCTGATGGCGTCAGAATCGGCGGCTTGCGTTTCTTTCGCAGGACTTCTACCAAAGCCGGACTCCGCGAAGCTTGCTTCCCAGCGTTTCCGTCGTCACCACATAGTGCTGAACCTCGGTGGTGAATCCGTCCGAGACGCAATGAACCGCTGCCGTCCCGGCAAGGCCGAACTGCTCTCGATGAGCCTGGAGATGCTTCGGCATCAGGTCGAGGTCCTCGATGATGATCGCCGTGGCGACCTTCATGAGCTGCCCGAGGACGCTCTGTCCCGCAAGCGTTGTTAGAGAAGCCGGATTGAATCGCCGCACCGGAAGATACCATGAGCCGGGCTCAGTCACATCCAGACTCTGTGCCATCACGGCGCGCATAGCTGCGAAGTACTCCGAGAGCGAGAACTGAGGCATTGTCGTGCCCCCGCCAGCCGCTCGACGCACTGTCCGCACGGCCACCTCCCTCAATGCCCGCGAGTGGCGGTGCGGTGCCAGGCACCGGTCGGGTTGGCATTGAGAACAGTTGCCCTGCCACAGGCTCCTGGCGCCCTCTATCCGTTCGATCGCGAAGTTGCTAGCGTTGTCAAGCAGGCGGCACAGGAAGACCCAATCGAACGGACCGTTTGCCCGAAGCCAGTCATCGTCGTCCAAGAGCGACCTATAGTCTGCCTTGGTCCACTCGACATGTGCGAGCCCCTCGCCTTCGCGCGTGACGCCAAAGGATCGCCCGAATGTCGGCCCTGCGGCGTCCATAAAATGAATGGCTGCAGGAGGCCGGTAGGTCGAACACAGAGAACTACGAAGATAGCGCCAGGCCCTCGCGGCAAGATGGCCTGTGCCCGCACCGAGGTCCAGCATCGTTACCCCGACGGAGTTGTTTGGTTTCCGATCACCCTTTCTCAACAGGCGGAATAGCGGAATCAAGACGCGCTGTGTCAACACCCTGGCTCGTGGCTTCCAATAGGGGTCGGGTTTGTCGCTCGCCAACCGCGTGAGCCGGTCAATAGGCTCAAAGCTCTTCAGTCGGTCGCGGAGGTCTACGGAAGGACAGAGGAGAACTCTCGTGTCACGGCGGTTGTCCAAAAGAATCTGGCGATAGTGGTAATGTGGGCATTGCCGGTCTAGCGGCAACACCAATGGAACGTGCCGTGGCGTTGGCGGCGGGCAGTTCGGTGCAAGTCGGCCAAGAAGGTAAGGTGCATGTGTGATGCTCGTCAGGCCAGCGGCCACACCCGGCGCGCCCCGTACGTCGATGGTGAAAGCCCCGCGCCCGAGGATGCGCCGCAATGGCTGCCAGGGCTCACCGCGCCACGGTTCGGCCCGTGCCAGACGCAGAGTGTGGTGAAGCAACCCGAAATATCGCCAGCAATACGCCAACTTGCTCCGTCTGCTTCTGCGTCTGCGAAGTACGTCCTGCCACGTGGCCTTGAGCCGATTCAACCGGTGGACGAGCCGTGAATCCGCCTCAAAGAATCCCTGACATGGTCGCCAGTACTCATGCCAGGACCTGGATATCGCGACTGGGCTTGATCCCTCAATCACCAATCGAACGATGACTTCAGGCTTGCGAAAGACGGATGCGAGCCGCCGACGGTTCCGTTGCCGTGCTGTTCCCGCTACGATCAGCATATGGTTCCCTTGGAGGAAACCTAACAGATTCCTAAAATAGTGTCAACCTCGTCGGCGTTCCCGCCAGGCCGAACGCATGGGTGTTGGGATTGTAACTTTATTTTCAATAGGCACTTACGAAGTCGGATCGCGGGTTGGCAGGGTCTGACAACCGTCTACGCTTCCGAGTTTAGCGGTTGAGGGACTGGGAGGATCCGCCGGCGAGGGGGAGGCCGGTGATTTCGGCTTCGAAGACGAGCTTGTCGTTGACGACGGCCTGGCAGTCGGCGGCGATGCGCCGGCTCTTGTTCTCGATCTGATGGCAGATCATGTAGATGCGTGCGGGGGGGATGACGGCGTCGCGGAACTTGCAGTTGTCCACGCCGCCGAAGGCGACGAAGCCGCGGTAGTCGTAGATGTACTTGGTCATGAAGGCGGCCAGGTGAGCGGCGGTCTCGAGCATGAGGACGCCCGGGAAGATGGGCTGTCCCGGGACGTGCCCGCGGACCCACCATTCGTCGGTGCGGACCTCGCGCAGGGCGATTGCGACTTCGGCCTCACGATCGACGTGGACGATGGCGTCGAGGTGCTGAAACTCGAAACGGTGGGGCAGCTTCGCGTAGATCTGTTCGCGGGTGTAGAGGCGCTGCGTGAGGTCAACGGCATTCAGGTCGTAGAGCAGTACCGGCGGCACGATGGTGGGCCTCGAAGGCTGCGGATCGCAGGGCGAAGGGCCTGCGGCCTCGGCAGCGGATGCAGAGGTTAGGATGGGGCGAGCGGGTACGCGGCCGACCGGGCCGGGGCTACCCTTCGCTCGATCGCACCTCGAGGATCTTTTTGCGGACCTCCTGAGCGGTGGCCTTGATGTCCTGCATGGCTTTGCGGACCCGGGTGCCGGCTGCCTTGTTGCCGCCCGTGGCCTTGGCCACGTCCTCGGCCACTGCTTCGACTAGTTCCCGCAGCTTCTGATAATCTTCCATTACAGAGACTCCTCGCTGGGCGATGGGAAACGAGGCACGCATGGTGCGGTTGCCCCGAAGGGTAGCGGAGTCTATCAGCGCTGGTGGGTCCTGGCAAAGCAAAAGCGGCCCAAAAACCGCCCTGCGGGCCAAGAAACGCGGTTTCTGCTGCGAGGTGTGGTCCTGTAAAGCAACTTTTCAGATCGATCCGGGCGGACGCTCTTGGGTCTAATCTATTTTCAAATAAAGGGTTAACCCTCGATGCGACGCGGCTTCGACCGTTCAGCCCGGGGACGAGTCGAGTCGCCTGGCCACGAGGATCAGCGAAAGGCCGACTGGCAGCGGGAATCGTCCGAGGACATGGCGTTCAGTCGCATAGAGCGCCTCGAGGGCCTTGTTCATGGGTCCGGGCGGGACCTTCAAGTCCGTGGACTGGTGGGACGGAAGCAGGCGGCTGGCGACTCGAACGGCCGCCGCCGGTGGGAAGAGGAAGGTGTTGCAGAAGGAGAGCAGCTCGACTCGGGCCGGGAGCCCGTCCATCAAACTTGCCAAGGCCCGGCGGCTGTAGCGGCGTTTGTGGTGGTGGGCGGCATCCCGCCGGGCGTAGAGCCACTGACCGGCGGGCACGGTGGCGATGAAGACGCCGCCCGGTCTGAGCAGATCTACGGCCGTAGCGGCCGACGCCCGGTCGTTCTCGATGTGCTCCAGCACGTCGGTCATGACGACAGCGTCGAAAGAAGCGGGAGCAAAGGGAATGCTGCTTGGCAGCTCGGCCAGGCAGATGCGCGGTCCGACTCTGTGGCGGGCATAGGCGGCGGCCGCGGCGTTGGCATCGGCCCCCCAGGCGTCGTAGTGGTCTCGAAACGCGGCCAGGTTGGCTCCGCAGCCGCATCCCAGGTCGGCCAGCCTGGGTCGGCGGCCGTTGGTGTGGGTCACGAATCGCCGCAGGAGATGCAGGACGATCCGCCGTCGGGCACGGAACCACCAGTGCCGTTCCTCGAGGGCGAACATCTCGTCGTAGACTTCGGGTTCCACAGCGCGGTTCCCTCAGGGTTGCGGCTTCGGTCGCTATTGTCGGTTGGAGGGGCACGAAACCCGTAGCGGCAAGCCGGGCGCCGGCGCGCCCGTGCCCGGGCGCGGCACCACCAGCACTGGTAGGCCGGATTCGGCCGGTGGGCCCGCCCGGCGAGGTCGTTTTCGTCAAGCATGGTCTGGGGCCGGCCCGATATGCCGTAGCATGAAGGAGGTCCGCTCGACGCCATTCTGAGCGTGCAGAAGCATGGTGCACAATTCAGTGAGGCATGGATGCCTGTTGCTTGTCGGGGCCTGGATGCCGGTCGCGATGGCCGCTCCGCCTACGGACGGACGGGTCGCACGGGTGCGGTCCCGCGTCTTCGACGTGGAGTACCACGTCAACCCGGCGGCGGAGCCGCTGGAGTCGGTGCGGTTGTGGTACACGCTGGACCGGGGCTCGACCTGGCGACTCTACGGGCAGGACGAGGATCGGCAGTCGCCGCTGTGTTTCAACGCGGCCGAAGAGGGTCTGTACGGCTTCTACTTCGTGGCCGGCAACGCAACCGGCACGTCGGGGCGGGAGCCCGCATCGGGGTCGCCGCCGCAATACTGGGCGTACGTGGACTACACGCTGCCGGTGGTCCAACTCCACCCGCCGCAGGTGGATCCTCGGGCGTCCAGCACTGCCGTGGTGTCGATTCGCTGGACGGCCATCGACGCCCATTTGCCTCCGCGTCCGGTCGAGCTGGCCTTCCGGATGGCGCCGGACGGGCAGTGGCGTGCGATCGCGGACAACCTGGCGAACACGGGTCGATACGACTGGCGGGTGCCCGAGGAGGTGTCGGGGCGCGTGGACCTGCGCATCGCGGTGGTGGACGAGGGCGGCAATCGGGCCGAAGCGGTCCGGGCGTACGACCTGGCGCCACTTATCGCGACACCATCCGGGATGGAGGTGAGCGGCGAGGGCGATGAGGTTGTGGCCACACTCACGGCCAGCTCGCGCGTCATCGATGAGGGAGCCCGCCAGCGATCGCGGAAGCTCTACGAACAGGGGATGCGGCATCGCGACCGTGGAGAGCGGAAGCTGGCCATGGCCCGCCTGCGTGACGCGTTGAAGCTGGACCCGGGATACTCGATGGCGCTGGTGGACCTCGGCGGGCTGTTGTACGGTGAGGGGGATCAGGAGGCGGCCCTGGAAGCGTATCAGTTGGCGCTGGAGCAGGACCCGTATCTGCGGTCGGCCGTCGAGGGTGCCGCCAAGGTACACATTGCCCGGCGTGAGTTTGACGAGGCCGGCGAGCAGCTCTGGCGGATTCTCCGGCGGGACCCGGAGGACGCGGAGTTCTGGCTGAACCTGGGCGACGTGGCGATCTATCGCGGCGACGAGCTGTCGGCCCGCGAGCACTACGAACGGGCCGCGAACCTCGATTCGACGGCGACGGAGATCGTCGAGCGGGCCCAGAAACGGCTGGCGGATATTTCCGGGCTCCGCCGGCGATACCAGCAACACGGGCAGGCCAACCGCAGTCCATGACCTCTACCGAGCCAACCCTCCATTCGGTCTACGCCGTATTCGGGAACGATTCGTTCCTTCAACGGCAGGCGGTCGAGCGCATCGTGGCGCTGGCTCTGCGCGACGAGCCGGAGGCGCTGGGACCTACCCGGATCGACGGCGACTCGGCCGAGCTGGCCGATGCCCTGGATGAACTTCAGACCCTTTCGCTGCTGGGGGGGCGGCGGGTGGTCATCGTGGATCAGGCCGACGCCTTCATCACCCGGTACCGCAAGCAACTGGAGGCGTACTGTGGGGCCCCGGCGGATTCGGGCTGCCTGATTCTGATCTGCCGCTCGCTTCCGCGGAACACCCGGCTGCACAAGATCATCGCGGACTCGGGCGAGGTCATCGAATGTACCGCGCCGAGAGGTCAGGCCGTCACCGGCTGGATCACGCACCGAAGCCGCGAGACGCACGGCAAGAGCATCGACGGCATGACGGCGGTCCAGCTTCGCGAGCTGATCGGCAGTGACCTGGAAACCCTGGACAATGAGCTGGGCAAGCTGGCCATCTACGTCGGCGCCCGGGATCGAATCACAGCGGCGGACGTGGAGGCCCTGACCGGTCAGCACCGTGAGGAAGCGGTGTTCCGCGTGACCGACGCGATGTCGGCGGGGGACGCGGCCGGAGCGCTGCGGGCCTGGGAGCACGTTTGGACGACGGATCAGGCCGCCCCCATGCGGGCCATCGGGGGGCTGGCGTTCGGGATCCGCCGCTTGCTCGAAGCGAAAGAGGCGGTGGGGGCGGGCCAGTCTGTGGCGGCCGTCGCTCGCCGTTCGGGCATCAACCCGGCGGTGCTGGAGAGGCGAATCGGGGGCGTCAGCGTCGAGCAGCTTCAACAGCAACTGATCGACCTGTACGACGCCGACCTGGCCACCAAGACCGGGCTGGGCGACGTGGCCAGCGCGGTCGAATCGTTCATCATCAAACACACCGTTCCCCACGGCCGGCCCGCGGGCGCGCCGGCAGGAGGAAGAAGATGATCCGTCAGCGAAGGTTGGCCGGATTCCTGGTTTTTCCCGGGCTGGTTCTAGTGGCGACCGGCTGTCAGGAGTGGGCGGGCAAGGACTTCTGGCAGCAGCTCGGTGCCAAGCCCGTGGCCGCCGAACCCGCGCCGGCGGAGGAGCCCGTTCAGACGGCGGATTCGGATTCGGACGGAGTCGCCGATCCTCACCAGGAAGAAACGGTGGGCCAGGTGATGGACTTCATCGGACGGCTCGACCGGCGCGATGCGAGCAGTGAGCCGGGCAGGGACGAAGCCGAAGAGGAGGAGGTGCTTGCGTCGTCGGCGCCGCAGCCTCGAACGGAGGCGAGTCAGGTCGCGCTGACACCTCGGGCGACGGCACGGACGAACGAACCGTTGGACGTCACCGCGGCAAAGGAATCACAACCCGACGTCGCGGAGGAGCCCGTTGCGGCGCCGCCGGACAGACCGGTGATTGAGACGGTGTTCATCCGTTCCGCGGGCCAGGTCGAGGCGACGGCGCCGTCGGCCGATGTCTCCGGTGCGGCCAACAACCCCCGGTCCACCGATGCACCGATGCGGACCCTGACCGTGGAGCAGATGCTGGAAGCCCTGCGTGCCCGGGTGGCCGAAGCCCCCGAGGACACCGCCGCCCTGTGGGAGCTTCGGATGCTGCAACTGGCGGTTGGTGACGATCAGGCCGTCCGCGAGGTTCCGGCCAGTGTGTCCGCGGAATACGCGGGTCTGCTGGGCGGGTTGACGGAGGTGTTGTTGGCGGGTCGGGCGGCGCTGGACAATCCGGTGACGGCGTCGAACGCGGCGCTCGAGGCGGTGAATGACCTGCGCAACGTTCTGCGGGCGCGGAGCGATCTTCTGATTCCGGTAGTGGCCCTGTGCACGCGGGTGCAGACGTTCGGGGTGTACGAGGAGCTGCCCGCGGATGCCCTGCTGCCCCACCGGCCCAACCGGGCCATCGTGTACGTGGAGATCCGCAACTTCCTCTCGGAGGAATCGAGCAACGGGCAGTACCGGACCGTGCTGTCCGACGAGCTGGAGTTGCTGACCGCGTCGGGCCAGTCGGTGTGGCGGCACGAGGAGCCGGAGATCGTGGATTTGTGCCGGCGGCAGCGTGAGGACTTTTTCCTGGCCCAGATGGTGACACTGCCGGCGACGCTGGGTCCGGGCGAGTACGTGCTCAAGGTCACGGTTCAGGACGCACTGTCGGGCAAATCCAACCAGGCCATGCTGCGGTTCACGCTGAACTCGACTTCCCTGGCGGCCGCGGGGCGGTGACGCGTCGTTGTCGCACCTTTCAAGTGTGGGGGACTCGATCGGCGATTGCCGGTCGCTTCGCGATCAGCCTGGGGTGGCGGGACGCGGGGCGGCGGGTTTGCCGCGCTTGTGGCGTGGCGATAGGCTCTTGAAGCGGCAGGGCGATCCGGATGACGTGACTCCCGCGAACGGCTCAGGCAGCAGATGGAAGATTCCACGAGAGTCCGAAGTTTTCCCCTGGTGTATCTGGGTCTGGTGGCGGCCGGAGTGCTGATCCGGCTGTTGTTCCTGCTCTTGGCCGGCGAACTCGAGCCGTACGCCGACGAGAATTTCTATCTGTATCATGGCTTGTGCATGGAGCGTTTCTCGTTGTACCAGGGGGGTGTGGCTTACCTCTGGCCGCCCGGCTACCCGTTCTTCCTGGCCGTCTTTCTGCGGCTATTCCAGGGAGAAGCGGTCTTTGCCGCCAAGTTGTGCCAGGTTCTGCTGGCCGGCGTAGTGGGCTGGACCCTGCTGCTGTTTGCCAACCGCTTGTTCAGTCGGCGGGCGGCGTTTGTGGCCGGCGTCGTGTGGGCCGTGTATTTGCCGTTCATCGGGTTCACCCACTATCTCTGGCCGGAGATGCTCTGCCTGGCGGTTTCGCTCCCGGCCTTTTACCTGCTGTTCACGTGGTGGATGGACTCCGAGCGTGGGGTTCCGGGCAATGGGCGTCTGCTGGCGGCGGGCCTTCTGTTCGGGGTGGCGCTGCTGATCAAGGAGGTGCTGCTCTACTTCAGCCTCGTGATTGCCGTGCTGATCCTCTGGCGCCACCGGCGGTTCTCGTGGCGCGGAGGTTTGTCGCACGTTGCGCTGTTTCTGCTGTCCGTGATCGTGGTTGTGCTGCCGTGGTCTCTGCGGAACTACGAGGTCTACGGGCGAGTGGCGCCGGTGGGCATCACACTGGGGGCGAACTGCTACCAGGGCGTGGTCCGCCCGTACGCGTGCTTCGACTATCCACGGATTGACTACACCGAACTCTGGGATGAGGAGAGTTGGGTGTACCGCCGGTTCATCGTGCAGCCACCGGGCTGGCCGGCAGAGCGGGTGCACGCGCCCAACATGTGCGACGAATCCACCGCCAACGTGAAGCTGGCGATGGGTCTGACTATGGAGCACCCCTGGTGGTTTGCCCGCAGCCGCATCAAGCGGCTGGCGAACTGGTTGGCGCCGTGGTCGTTTTTTGTCCGCCACCACGGGTTGGGTCGATACCACGGGCTTCTCAACGAGGCCCCGGTGCGCGACGTGCTGGTCGTGCTGTGCCTGCTGCAGACGGCGGCGATCATCGCTCTGTCCGTACCGGGCTTCCTGCTGTCGCTGCGCCAGCCGATGGGGCGAGCGCTGCTCGGCTGGCTGTTGCTGTACGGTTTGGCCACGGCGCTGCTGGTAGGGATGTCGCGTCACCGAATGGTTGTGGAGCCGTTTCTCATCGTGCTGTCGGCGGGGTTCGTGACGGGTGCCGGGCGGCCGTGGCGTGGGCGCCGGTTGGCCGTCGGAGTGGTGGCGGCCTATTGGATTGTCCTGGTCTTGTTGTGGAGCATCAACCAGCCGGAGATGAGCACGTTCCTGGATCGAGTCTGGCACAGCTGAACAAGAGAGGCCGCGGAAGGCAATGGCATGGTCTGACTGGTGGCGCAGGTATTGGCTTCACGGGCTGCTGCTGGGCATCGTGGTGGCGGAGTGCGCGACGGCGTGGGTGCTCCACCAGTCGGACGAAGAGCTACGTGGAGCGCTGGAAAGGGGCACTCCTTTCCAGCAGGCATTTGCGGTTCACGTTCTGTCGCGTCGCGACGACCCCCAACCTCCGGACGAAGAAGTGACGCGGCGGATGCTGGCGTCTCCCAGCGTGCTGGTGCGCGAGATGACCGTGACGAAGAACTTCAGGCTGGATCGTGAGGACATGGGGCAGAGCAAGTACCTTGAATCTCTTGAAGACCCGTCTGAGCGGGTTCGCTGCGAGATTCTCCGCTTCTCCGGGAAGGGCGTTCGTCTCACTCCGGAGAAGCTGCGTCGGTTCTACGCCACGCTCGAAGACCGGTGAAACGGGCTTTGCCTCTCGTCCACGCGCAGGGAGGCGGGGTCGGATCAAGTCACGGAGAACTGATAGACGGTCCCGCCGACCGGGATGGACACATTCTCCCTACCCGACGGATCGGTTCCGGTTCGGACATAGTCGACGGTCACACCATGGGGCGCAACGGACAATCGGGTGTAGCCGACGGCGAGGTGGAAGTCGTGCGGGTTGCGGGCGGAGGCTTCGCCGTAGGCTTCTTTCCAGCCCGGGGTGCTTTGCATGCGGTCGGGCATCTTGGTCGGGCGGCCGCAGCAGACGAAGTGGATGCCTTCGGCCTGCTGGTGGGCGAAGACGTGGTCGTGGCCGTAGAGAAACATCTGTGCGCCGGCCCGATTCATCAAGTCGGTGATGCGGGCCTGCTCGCCGACGCGGGCGTATCGGGCCCCGCCGCGGGCATAGGCGCTGGCCTCGGGCGGGCGTTTGGTCCCTTCGCGGCCCCAGTTCCAGCCGCCCATCAGGTGATGACCGAGGACCAGCTTCCATCGAGCGTTGCTGCCGGTCAGCACGCGTTCGAGCCATTGGAGCTGAGGTTGGCCCAGCGTCCAGTCGTCGGGCGACATGGGGAAGCCCCTGCCGACGTTGGTGTACCGCTGAACGTCGAGGACGACGAACAGGGCATCGCCCCAGGTCCAGGCGAAGTAGTTCTGCAGCGGTGAGCAGTTGCCCTGGTCCGCACCGCCAGTGGGCTCGGAGTTCTGGTCACCGCGCCAGCCTTGGTCCTCTCCGCCCTCGGGGTAGGTGTCCGGCAGCGGGTTGGGGTAGTACGTTTTGCGTGCGATGGTGGCCCATCGCTGCAGGGGCCAGTGCCCGTGCAAGTAGATCTGCTGGTACCCGGCCTCTCCCTCATGGTTGCCGATCACCAGGTAGCTGGGGACTGCCTGGAGCAGCGGGACGTAGAACTGCCGCCAGAACTCCCAGCGTTCGCAGGTCAACTGCTGATTCATTTCCCGATCGGCGGTGTACCACGAGGTGGTCAGAGGCTCGTCACCAAGGAAGATGACGAAATCCGGCCGGTCCGCCAGCACGCGTTCGATGGTGGCCTTGAGGTTCTGGCGGGGCTTGTGCTCCGTCTGTTGTTTGCGCTGGGCCATGGCCAGGTGCGTGTCGGCAATCAGGGCGACTTTGTACGCACTGCCCGGCGGCCGGGCGGTATGCATGCGCCGAACCGGGCGAGCCGTCCATTGGCCGTTGCCCTTGCGACGGTATCGGCACTGATAGAAGAGTTCGGCGTCGGGCGGGAAGCCGCTCAGTTGCACTTGCGTGGGGTCGGTGGATGCCAGCTCGCGGGCGAGCTCGAGCTTGGACTCATCGGTCCCGGCCAGGACCTGGACCTCCACCTGTCCACGAGGGACCCAATGCAGCGTGCAGCCGGAAGCGGTAGGCCGAAACACCGCGTCCGGGGCGGCCAGGAGTTCGCTCAACGGATCGGACTCCCAGTCGGTGAGCAGGTGCCGGGCTGGCGGGTCATGAGGCACTTCCCGGCGTTTGCAGGCCAGTTTAGCGGCTGCCAGGCCGGTGACAGCCGCTGCGCCGGCCGTCTTGAGAAACGTGCGCCGTGTTGTCTTGCGTTCTTCCATCACATGCCAGATCGAGGTCGCCCCAGGGGAACCTGCCCATGGCGGCAGCACCGGCTCATGGTTCGGCGCCGCGCGGAGGCCCATCAAGAGGTACTGACTGCATGTTAGCGGCCGGGCGCACGTGTTTCAACGCCGGCACCTCTTCGCGGTGGTTCGCGTTTGCCCTGCGTCAGTACCGACGCTAGGCTTGGGTCGCGATCCGTGTTGAGGAGTCGGTGCGGCGGTGCGGGCCTACGGAACAACCTGCGGTGTTCTGGCGATGCTTGCCGTGCTGGCGGGAGGCGGATGCTCCCGGGACCAGGACGAGGGGCGCTCGGATGTCCCGTACAACGTCGTCCTGGTTACTCTGGACACGACGCGGGCGGACCATCTGAGCTGTTATGGACACACTACCGAGACGAGTCCCAATTTTGACGCGCTGGCCCGGGAAGGGGCCCGTTTTGACTCTGCCATCGCCCAGGCCGCTTCCACGCCCGTCTCTCACGCGTCGATCTTCACCGGGCTCAATCCGTATCAGCACGGGGTGCGGGTGATCTATGCGGCCAGCGGCTACCGATTGGCCGGCTCGATCCCGACCCTGACCACGGTGTTGAAGGAGCGGGGCTGGCACACGGGGGCCTTTCTGAGTTCGTTCACGGTCTCCGAGTTTTACGGTTTCGACCGCGGCTTCGACGTGTTCGACAACGGGCTCCATAACCCGGCCGACCAGGTGCTCACCGAGGGAGAGGAAGGGAACTACCGCTGGGATCTGCGCCTGAATCAGCGGCGGTCCGATCAGACGACAGCGCGGGCTGTGGAATGGCTGGGCGAGGCGAAGCGTCCGTTCTACCTGTGGGTCCACTACTGGGACCCTCACGACCCCTACGAGGTGCCACCGGCGGAGGTCCTGGCCCGGTTCATGCGTGCCCCGCGCGGGAGCGAGGCGGGCCAGCGGCAGCGGTACGACGCCGAGATCTTCTTCATGGACGCTCAGTTCGGCCGCCTGGTGCAGGTCCTGAAGGAGATGGGCCAGTACGATCGGACCATCATTGTGGTTGTCGGCGATCACGGACAGGGGCTGGGCGACCACGGCTGGGACCAGCACCGGATTCTGTATCAGGAGCAGCTCCACGTTCCTTTGATCCTGCGGATTCCCGGTGGGGCGAGGGGACGGGTGGTCTCCCAGCTCGTGCGGACCATTGACATCTTTCCCACGGTGCTGGAGGCCCTGGGGATCTCCACCGGCTCCACCATCGAGGGTCGGAGCCTCCTGGGATTGATGGCCGGCGAGACGGATTCGCCGAGGATCGCCTACGCGGACGCACTGAACCTGTACGACCTGAACGCCAAGTCCGTGCAGACCAAGCGGCCGCAGGATGATCTGGTCTACTGTGCCATGGACCGGCAGTGGAAGCTGATCTACCGGCCGCGACATCCGGACAAGAACGAACTCTACAACCTCCGGGACGATCCTGGTGAGCTGCACAACCTGTACGGCAGGGAGTCCACTCAGGCGGAACGGCTGCTGGCGGCGCTGAAGGAGTTCGACGGTTTCGTGGACCAGCCGTTCGGCGAGGGGACCGACGCGGAGGCGCTGGAACGGCTTCGGGCCATGGGCTACGTTCTCAACGACAACGACTCAGGCGAGTAGTCGGGCCCCACAGCCACCTCTCGATGCGTGCGGCCTACGTTGATGACGATTTGACGACCTTGTATCGCAGCCACACGAGGTCCTCGTTGACCTTCTCCAGATGGGTCAGGCGAAGTTGAACCGGGCTGTCCGGCGAGGTCGGGTCGGGGGCTCGGAAGAGGGAGTGCACCGTGGTCCCGCCGACCAGGCAGGGGTTGATCAACAGGCTGATCTCGTCCACCAGGCCGGCATGAAGAAGCACGCCGTTGAGCGTTCCACCGCTGTCGCCTACGACGGTCTCGACTCCGTGGCGAGCGTTGAGCTCCTGCAGGGCGGCGGGCAGATCGACCCGATCGCGCCCCGCCACGATGCACTCGATGTGCCGTTCACGCAGGTAGGTGAGGTAACTGCCGGGCGTGGAGTCCGAACAGAGTGCGACCATACCTCGCCAATAACCGGCATTGCGCAGGACGTGCCAGTTACGGACCCGGCCCCGGCTGTCCGGGACAACCATCAGGGGGCGCGGATCGTCGGGCTTCGTCGTCGGCGGCTCGAAGGCCTCGGCGCCCTCGGGCGGAATGGGCTCGTTGGGATTGAAGATCGTGTTGCTTCCGGCCAGGTGGGCGTCCATCTTCAGGCGCGAGGCCACCTGGTAGTGCAGGCCCAGGTCGGGCGCGAACCCGTTTATGCGCCCGTCCACGCTGACCTGGTTGTGCAAGATTACGTGCGGCAGCATTGCGAATCCCTCCAACAAACAGGACTGCACCATGGTCCGACGAGGCAACCCTGTCAAGGAGGGGCGCGGGGCGCCGGCGGGGTCAGTCCTGCGGCAGTGCGGCCAAGGCTGCCCGGGCGCGGCGGGTGTGCTCGCCGGTTCGATCGAGTTGCAGGACGCGGCGCCAGGCGCGGTCGGCCTGGGGGAACTTGCCCGTGAGGGTCATCAGTTCGGCCCATTGGATGTTGGCCTCGAGGTCCTCGTCATCGAGGGTCATGGCCACGCGCAGGATGTCGGTGGCTTCGGCATAGGCCTGGCGGGCGACGGCCTCTGCCGCTCGCCGGCGGAGGAAGGCCAATTCCCGCTCGACGTCCGGGCCGGTGGCCGTGCGAATGCGAACCAGAAGCTGCCATTGGGCCCCCAGCCAGACGAACACCGCGGCCGAGAACGAGAGCATGGTCATCCAAGCGGGAATGGTGGCCGGTAACAGCAGCAGCCCCAACAGGGCGGTCTGTCCGAAGACGCCGAACAGGACGGCCGCGGCCAACCCCAGCCATTCACGCCGCAGCACGATCAGGCCGCTACCCGGTACGATCAGGTTGCACACCACAGCCAGCCGGGTTCGCATTCGTCTGCTGCTCGATCAGGTCCGTCGTATCTGGTTCGGAGACGGGCGAAGCCCGCCTTTGGACCAGGGCGGAGTATACCCGGGCGATTGGCCGACCGTAACCGGTAGGGCCGGCGTCTTGGGTAGCGGGCCGGCTCCGATAATCGTGGGGGTCAGGTAGTGATCCGGTGCCGGCTCTGGGTGGCGGCTAAACCAAGGCCGGTCTGCTTCCGATAAACCTGCGAGTGAAGGAGCACCGATCATGCGCAGAATCCTACTTGCCTCGATTGTGGCCGTCGCCAGCGTCCTGTTGATCACCACCAACACCGGCTGCGACAACAACATCGTCTCCTCAAACGCCCGGGCGGGCTTTTCGAGCTTCCTGACCGGGGTGATCAGCGAGGCGATCAACAAGTCGGGGTCCGACTAGGCGACGGCGTCGCAGGCATTCCGGCCCGCCGGCAGACGCAGGGTGCTCACGTTTCGGGCGCCGGGCGGGCACCCTTCACCCGATCATACTTATGCAGTCTGGAGTTTCTGCGGGCGGCAGGTGTGATGCCCGCGGTTCTGACCGGCCGGCGGCGGCGTCATGACCCGACGGATGCGACGACCTCGTCGAAGACGGTGAGTCCCACGTCGAGTTGCGTGTCGTTGATGCCCAAGGGCGGAGAGAAGCGGATACCGGCCGTCCCGCAGCCCAGCAGGATCAGCCCGCGACGGAAGGCCTCCTGCATGATCCGGTCCCGCAGCCGAGGGTCGTTCTTGCCGCTCTTGCGACTGACAACGTCCACCGCGGCCATCAGTCCCAGACCACGGGGGTTGTCCACGCATTTGCGGCGGTCGCTGATTTCGCGGAGCCTCTCCTGCAAGCAGACGCCGAGTTTGGCGGCGTTGGCCAGGAGCCCCGACTCGAGCAAGTCGATGGTGGCCAGGGCGGCGGCACAACTGACGGGGTTGCCGCCGAAGGTGCTGCCGTGGGCGCCGGCCGGCCAGTTCATGACCTCTTTCGGCGCGATGACCGCACCCAGCGGCATTCCGCTGGCGAGCCCTCCGGCACACAGCAGCACATCGGGGACCACCCCGAAGTGCTGACAGGCGAACATCTTGCCGGTGCGGCCCATCCCCGAGTGGATTTCGTCGCAGACCAACAGCATGCCGTGCCGGTCGCACAGCGCCCGCAGCCGGGGCAGGAAGTTCTTGGGCGGCACGACGTACCCTCCGCCACCCAGGATGGGTTCGACGAAGATGGCGGCGACGTCTTCCGGAGGGGCCTGTTGACGGAACATGTGCTCCTCGAACACGTCGATGTCGCCGTAGGGCACGTGCCCTACCATGGGCACCAACGGTTCGAAGCCGGCCTTCTCCCGGGCGGTCGACGAGGTCAGCGAGAGCGCCCCCATGGTTCGTCCGTGAGACGCCCCGTGGAAGGCGATGACCCATTTCCGCCCGGTGTGGTGGCGGACGAGCTTGAAGGCGGCCTCGGCCGTCTCCGCTCCGCTGGTCAGGAGCAGCACGCGCTTATCCGAGCGACCGGGGGCGATGGCCGCCAGCTTCTCGGCCAGAGCGATCATGGGTTCGTAATAGAAATCGGTGCCGCTGGCGTGGATGAGTTTGGCGGCCTGGTCCTGGATGGCGGCCACCACGCGGGGATGGCAGTGTCCGGTGGCGCAGACGGCCAGCCCGGCGGCGAAGTCGAGGTATCGGTTGCCGTCCACGTCCTCGACGACCGAGCCGACGGCGCGTCGGATGACCAGCGGGTAGTTGCGGGTGTAGGAGGGTGAGGCCACCCGCTCGTCGCGCTCCATCGCCGCCCGGGCGGCGAGGCCCGGAGGCGGTGTCTCGATCCAGGGCGCCGGTCCGATCCAGGACTCTTTCTGGGCCTCTTTCTTGCCGGCCTGCTTGATCCGCAGCATGGTCAGACTCCCCCAGCTCGGCGACCTCGTGGGTCGACCTCACTCCTGAACGTTTCTTCCCCCCAATATCGGCTGTGGCGCGTATCGCCTGCCGCCAGATTCCGTGGCAATTCGTGGGCCATCGGCGGAATCCCACTTCCCCCAGGGCCAAGGCCCCTGCGTCAGGCCGGCCCGTGCCGGCGGTCGACGTCCCGTCTGATTATAGTTACCCCAATTCCACGCGGAGGTTACATCGGCCGACGATCGCGCTGGACATCCCGGCCCGGTTCGGCGGCCACCTCCTTGGCCGCTAGCGTGGTTCCCCGGGCGCTGCAAACGCTCGGCCCCCGCATACCGACGGAGGCTCCGGCCTGCGGAATCATCGAGCAAGCCAGGTGTCTCTTCGATAGGCGTGAGGTTGCCGCGGAGGTGAACCTCCGTGCGGTTTCATCCGTCCGGGGGATGTAGTAGTGTGGTGGTCTGGATCGCCGGCTCGGTGGCCGACGGGTTGAGTTGGGCGACGTGGCGTTGAACGGGAGGTCAGATCGTGGTCAAGGGCAATAACGGGATGCTGAACCTGCAGGGGGCGGTGATCGAGGCGGGGCGGTGTCTGCTCTGCCACGACGCGCCCTGCAACACCGGTTGCGGAGCGGATACCGATCCGGCCACCTTCATCCGCAAGCTTCGCATGGGAGACATCAAGGGTGCCGTGCGGACGATGCGGGAGAACAACATCCTGGCCGCCACCTGCGCCCAGGTCTGCCCGACGTGCCGACTGTGCGTGGAAGGTTGTGCGCGGTCGGGCATCGACGAGCCGATCCGGATCGCCGAGCTGCAGGCTTTCCTGGCCGACTACGAGCGCCACGAGGGGATGCAGGTTTTGGAGGCCCCGGCTCCCGGTGACCGCAAGATCGCGGTGATCGGCTCCGGCCCGGCGGGGCTGTCGGCGGCGGCGAGTCTGGCCATGAAGGGCTACTCGGTCGTCGTGTACGAGAAGATGCCTCGGCCGGGCGGGCTGCTGCGGTACGGGATTCCCGACCACCGCCTTTCGCAGAAACTGCTGGACCACGAGATCGAGCTGATCAAGGGGCTGGGCGTGCAGTTCGAGTGTGAGCGGGCGATCGGAACCGCGGAGGAGTTGGAGGGTCTGCTCCAGGACGGCTTCGACGCGGTGTTTCTGGGCACGGGCTGCGACGAGACGTACCGCCTGCGGCTTCCCGGGAGCAAGCTCAAGGGTGTCTACCCGTGGGACGCGTTCCTGAGCCAGAGCAAGGACCGGACGGGTCGCCGCAAGCTCACGACGGCCGTGAAGGGCAAGCGCGTGGTGGTCGTGGGGGGCGGCTCGGTGGCCATGGATTGCGCCGTGACCGCCAAGCGACTGGGGGCTCAGCGGGTCTACGCGATCTCCCTGGAGGCCATGGAGGAGCTGCCAGCCGACGTGGATGAGAAGATGCAGGCGTTTCAGGAGGGCATCCGCTTCAAGCCGAACTGCCGGGTGACCAGCATTGTCGGTGCCAACGGGCGGGTGAAGTCGGTCCGCGGCGTGGAGATGCGCTGGAGGAAGCCGGGGCTGTTCGTGCCCAAGAACGCCGTGGACATTCCCGGTTCGCAGTTCGCTGTGCCGGCGCACGTCGTGGTGGAGGCCGTCGGCGCGGGGCTTTCCGGCGACCTTCAGGCCATGCTGAATACGCTGAAGACCCAGCCCGACAAACGTCCCAAGGTCAACGCCCGGACGCAGCGCACGTCTCGCCCCCGCATCTTCGCCGGTGGGGACCTGGCCGGTGCCGGCAAGACCGTGGCCTGCTCCGTTCTGGATGGCAAGAAGGCGGCCGAGGCCATCGCCCAGGCGTTCCCGCTGGGGGTGCCGGTGAGCGTGCCCCAGCGCAAGCGCCCCAGTCTGGAAATCGAGTTCTGCGGATTGCGGTTCTCCAACCCGTTCTGCCTCTCCTCGTCGCCGGTGTGCAACACGGCGGAGATGGTGGCCCGGGCGTTCGACGCCGGTTGGGGCGGGGCCGTCTTCAAGACGGTGGGCCTGGAGGAGGACTACGCGATCATCGATCCCACTCCGCGGCTCAATGCCCTGCACCACGGCGACCGCCGCTTCATCGGGCTGCAGAACATCGAGATGATCAGCGAGCGGCCCCACAAGCAGAACCTCAAGGACATCGCCTGGCTGAAGAAGCACTATCCTGACCGGCCGCTCATCGTGAGCATCATGGGCTATTCGGACGAGGGCTGGGTCGAGCTGGCCAAGGGCGTGGCCGACGCCGGGGCCGACATGCTCGAACTCAACTTCTCCTGTCCGCAGATGGCGGTCGAGGGGGCCGGGCACAAGATCGGCCAGGCTTACGACCTGCTCGAGCGGTACACACGCGTGGTGAAGGAGGCCGTCTCCGTGCCGGTGATGGCCAAGATGACGCCGAACATCACGGACATCCTGCCGCCGTCGCTGGCGGCGAAGCGCGGCGGGGCCGACGCCATCTCGGCCATCAACACCCTGCGGGCCATTACCGAAGTGGACCTGGACACGTTCGCCCCCATGCCCACGATTCAGGGCAAGGGGTCGATCAGCGGCTACTCCGGCCCGGCCGTCAAGCCCATCGCCCTGCGGTTCGTGGCGGAGCTGGCCCAGAGCAAGGAACTCGACCTGCCGGTGTCGGGCCTGGGCGGCATGGAGACCTGGCAGGACGCGGCCATGTTCCTGTTGATGGGGGCGTCGAATCTTCAGGCCACCACGGCCGTGATGCGCTACGGCTACCGGATCATCGATTCGCTGTGCGGCGGGCTGGAGGACTACCTGGAGTCGAAGGGGCTGGGGTCGGTCGGCGAGCTGGTGGGGCGGGGGCTGGAGTTCACGGTCGATCCTTCAGAGCACCACCAGACCCGGCACGTGATCTCGAAGGTCGATCCCGACAAGTGCATCGGCTGCGGCCTGTGCTACGTCGTCTGCCAGGACGGCGCCAACCAGGCGATGCAGTTCAACGGCAGGCGGCGCAAGGCGGAGGTCGATCGGGAGCGGTGCGTCGGCTGCCTGCTGTGCAAGCACGTCTGCCCGGTGTGGGATTGCATCACGACCGAGGAGATCGACCACGTCATCTCCGGCGGGATGCATGAGACGGCGATGGAGTTTGTGGAGACCGACTAGCCAGGCGCGCCCGAGGCCGCCCGGGCGGCGAGGGTTCTGGCGGCTGGCATCGAAAAGAACCGCGCCGGAAATGGGTGACTGTCCCTACTGTCCCTCTTGCCCCATTCCTCGCTACGGTCTGGTCTCAGGTGATTGGTCGAGCGGCACGTGAGAGAGGTCAACCCCCTGCAGGATTCCCAACTCGAGCCCCACGCGCTTCAACTCTACCATTCCTCCTCGCTCGACTTTCGTGCGAGCCTGCCGGTCATGTTCCAGGATCGTTTCCCGGATGCGCTGGTAGGGTATCCCGAGGGCGGCGGCTCTCTGCACCGCCCATGAACGCGGCCGCGCCTCCAGAACCTCTGTTGAAGCGATGAAGTCGAGCAGCTTGGACGACGGGTGCTGGATCTGTACCTTCCAGATCATGACCTCAAGGTTTCGCGCCCGCTTCGGATTAGCGCTGCCCGAAGAGCGCTTCTGCTCTTGCAACGCAGTGATTACCTCGGCGTCACCCAAATCAGCCAAGACTTGGGCTGCGGTCCAATGAAACTTCTCGGGTGAGCGTTCCGCCTTGACGCGCTCACGCAAAGCCGGAAAGACGGACTCGTCCAGTGTATTCACCGCAAAGAGGGGAATCTGGTCCGCTGGGCGGGCCACGATCATATCCACCAGGGCTTTCTGACGCGCTGCCAAAGGAGCCTTGCACTCGGTGATCAAATGGAAGAAATCATGCCATACGTCCCACACGTCGTAGCCGGCGACGTATATGTCTTTGATCAATGCGAGCAATTCGGTGTGGTCGTTCATCACCGCCATTAGGTGCCTGGCGCCGTGGCGGATAAACTCGCCCGGGAGAGCCCGAGCAGAGTCTGGAACAGGTCCCTCCGCATGTTGGGTCTCCAAGCCGGAGCGTACGATCTTCACCACCTTCCGCGCCGCCGCCTCGTCGGCCAGTTCGCAGGAGAGGCGCAACGCTTCGCGTCGGGAAACGAACGCCTGAGTGCTGTTCTCAAGAATGCCCAACAGGCGTCCGAGCACCTCCTGATCCCCGCGGGCCGAATGGGCGCGGACGGTCGCGGCAAATGAGAGTACCTCCCCGATGCTCTGATGCTCACCTGTGCCTTCCCAGCGATCAAGTGCTGCCTGCACCTCCGATGATGCCCCTAGCGCAGTGCCCCCCCCGTAAATCGCTGCTACGATCGTTGCAATTTCTACTACGTGTCTCATGGTCCTACTCGCACCTAGAAGTTGTTGCATTCTGGAGAAGGGAGATTCCACACCCCGTTCCACACGCGGCACCAGGTCTCGCCCTGCTCCGCGGACGGCAACAGCAGGGGCAATATATCCGGCGTTGGAACCTCGGGAGGCAGCCTGATGCGTTCCCAGAGGATATTCGCGGACCCGATTGGCACATGTTCCTCTACATCATAACCAGGCGCACCGCTCCGACGAAGTAGATAGTGAGCGACTTCGTGTTCCAGCACGTGATACGACTTTAGCTCGCTGGGCGTCCTGTACTGGTGAAAGCCCGTCCCTAATGTATCACCACCGTCGTTCAGTAGGATATAGGGGTGACCGAACGGCGGACTCTGGCTGGGGTCCTCGGTGAAAGCCTGAGGCAATCCGATCGGCGGCGGTGACTGCACCGCCCCGGTGAAATAGATGTTCAATCGGTCCGCCATCCAATAGGGCAGCAGGACATTATCCCTGAACGCCGAAAACGGCTCTAGCCGTCCGTGCAAGAAGAGGCCGAAATCCTGGACCGTGGCGACTTCGATCGGGTCAAAGCAGACATTGCCGCCGAACATCCTCGCGTGGCTCCTCAGTGCATTGAGAAACGCGCTGACCTCGGCCATCGTCATCCGGCAGCCGTCGTTGTCGCGCGTGCCCACTGACTCGCCGGGAGCGACGACGATCCACGCCCGCACGGAAACCGTGCCGGTCTGGGGAAGCGTGGGTTTGCGGAGGAGGCTGCAGGCGGCGCCCACGACCAGTGCGGCGCTGCAACTCAGGCAAATGATGGCTTTTAGCTTTCGGGTCACGCAGATGTCCTAGTCCGTAGCGGCGACAACCACCGCGCTTCCGCCGGATTCTGTCTGCAAGAGGACCACGCTCGGGTAGTTGTCCTTGTTCAGGGCGACATCGACCATAATAATGGGCGTGTCCAGGTCACTGTGGTAGATGATGCGATCCGGGTCTCCGTCATCACCGGCAACCTTGGCAAGCACGAGACCGGCAACGCTATCCAGCTCGAGCCCGGCGGAATCATAGCTGACCAGATCAACATCGATTGTGTCCGGTGCTTCAGCGACCGTGGCAGCATTCTCCTCGATGCGGGCGACAGCGACGAGATGGAAGGCGTAGGCGGAGAGCAGCACCCCCTCAACCGGGTTGAGCGGGTCCGGATCGCTCGACAACTCCATCAGGTTCAAGGTGTCCAGCTCAGCACCGAGCAGGGGCGGGCCCGTGTCCGTGGAGGTGTCGTCGTAGGTGATTGAGTGCCAGGCCGAAGACGCGCCCATCTCCGGCGCGAAGGTGAAGGTGCGGCCTAGCGAATGCCCGGCGAGGTGGAACGTGAAGATGCCGGGCGTTGTCCCCGGGCCGTCGAGGTTTGCGAAGTCGGGAGCATTCGTTGTGCTGCCGTCACCGACGATCAGGATCGCCTGACTGCCTGACGACTCCCGGAACTGGGCGGCGTCGTACGCGGTCTGGAAGGGGGCAGTCGGAGGACCAAGCGGCGGCTGGTACACGCCCTCCCAATCGCCCGTGGTGGCGGCGTCGAAGGCGATCGGGGCAATGGCGGGTTGCAGGGTCACCGTAAGCGGTGTCCCCGGAGGCCCCGACACCGGCGAGACGTCAATGGAGATGACGGTGACTGCTTGAGTCTCCTGAAGGTCAAAGGTGCCGTCGCCATCCGGATCGGTAAGCAGATCAATGGTCACGTCGCCCAGCGCGGCACTCGGAATAAGCCCCTCGACGAAGGCGCTCAGGGATACGGTTCCGCACTGCGGACCGCTGACGTTGTTCTCAAACACGGTGTAGTCGATCAAGTCCACGTCGGTGTCGGACTCGAAGTCAAAGGGGGCACAGGCGGGGCCAACCGGGCCTCCCGCTGTTCCGGTGAAACAAATCTGGAAATCCGCAAAGTCGTCCAGGTCGACATCGCAGTCCGGCTCAGAATCACCAGCAAGTGTCGGGGCGGTGTACTCCGTGTTCGGCGGGATGAGATTGTCCTTGGCAACGGTGTCCCAGAGCGAGATGCGCATCGGGTCGTATGCGAACTTGTATGGAGACAATGCCGGCAGGGCGAGCTGCAAAGGTGCAGGCTCCTCGCCGACAACCACAACCAAGCCTGGGTCGTCCGCGAGCAGAATACTCGGCGAGAATACCGCGATAACGACGATGAGGAGATGTGTTTTCATGGGTCCCTCGTTCACCGAAGAGACCCCCGAGTCCCCGCGTCGGGTCTTAACTCTAGGATGATACCGCGCTGGCGTGGCACTGCAAGGGGTCTTCCGCCACAAACCTGGACGGAAGTGCCCGTTTGCAAGTGCAAGTGACACAACGACTTAAGGAGTGTGGGATGGGGGGACAGTCACCTATATCTTTGTTGCTCGCTTGCCTTCCTTGAGTTCGATCAGTCTTGGCCTGCCCACGGGTAGTGGCCGGAGGCGGCGTCCGATTCTGGCCGCCAGCTTGCTTGGGAACTTGTCGCCGGGTCGTGCATGGGTGAGCGAAGCTGGCCTGTGGAGGACGGTGTGGAACTCGCCCGGACGAATGCATCCCCCACCCATGCTTCGCGTGGATGGGGCACCCACTTGGCATGGGTCGGGCAGCGGCCGTCGATCGTTATTCTTCGAGAACGGCCGGCGGGGGCGCCGGCCGCTACTGGGTTTTCGGACGCCGTGTTGGTGGGCGGGGTCGTTGCCGGGGGCGGGCGGGCGGGGTGGGGTCGGGTTGTTCTCGGACGCTGGGCGGCTTGGGGCATCATTGTAGCGCCGGCACACCAGAAACCGGGGCCGCTAGCCGCTACATATTGTAGATCAAACCACGGTGCCGGGGGGTTGTCTGCCGGGTGATGACCGGCGCCTGCCTGCGCCGACGGGACACGACGAATTGGGGGACTGCGCATGAAAGACTGGCAAAAGAACTTCCTGCAGAAGCTCGAAGGGGCCAAGAAGCAGTGGCTGCACAGGTTCGAGCGCTTCGCCACCGAGCACCTCGAGCCGGTGTTCGACCGGTTCGCCGACTTCGCCACCAGCAACGGCTTCCGCGTGTCGGCGCCGGATTGCGATGCCGGGACACGCCGGTACAAGTTCGCCCTGACCGAGAACGGTTACGTCCTGCTCACGTTCCAGATGAAGGGACTGGAGCAGGTCGAGGTGTGCATCGAGGTGGCCGTGCCCGGGCAGGGTAACGCGGACTCGGCCGACCGGCGCACCGATCTGCACCTGGCCGGGCCGTCCTGGGTGGAGACTCAGTTCGAGGATGGGCTGGACACGTTCCTGACCGCCTTTGGCGAGGCCGGGGCCAACGACGCCGAGTGCGCCCAGGAACTGGTCACCGCGTAACGGGGCGACCGGTGGTCGGGCTTGCTCGATCGCGGGTCCGTTGCGCAGTCCGTGCCATTGCCAGTATGCGAACGGAGCCCCGGCAGCTTGTGGCCGGGGCTTCCGATGCGCGCTGAACGCGCTGTGAGCTGATGCAGCATCCTCTATCAGGTCGCTAAGAAACTCGTTTTGCCGCCGAGGGCTGCTGCCTTGCGTGCCAAGAAACGCATCCAATGGACGGTTTCCTGCAAACGGCCTGCGGGGACGCAGGCCGCTACGGCGTTCCTTAGCGTCCCGCTATCGCCCGAGGCGATGCACGTCCGTGCCTCTACCTGGCGGGGGCCTGCAGCTCGGCGATGATTCGTCCGGCCTCCGGTTCCTCGATCCATTCGACGTGCCCGTCGGCAAACGCAACGGCCGCCCCGCGCCCGTTGCGGACCTCGCGTTCGGCCAGGACCACCGTGGTGGCCGGCTGCGCCATTGTCTTGGTGTTCGACCCGGAACGATAGAGGTAGAAGGACTGTTCGTCGACCTCGGACACGTCGGCCGGTCCGCTGCCGTCGTACGGGCTGCGCAGCATCTGCACCGTCATGGAGCCGTCGGCCACCAGATCGCCCAGCGACGTGGGGAACTCGCCCTTGTGCTCGCTGGCGTAGATGAGACAGCAGGTCACGATGCCCTTTATGTTGGCCATGGAGACGGTGCGTCTGGTCTGATTGCGGGCCTCGGCCAGCGACTCGACCATGGATTGGCCCACGACCTCCATGGCTGCCTGTGTGCCCGACTCGTTCAGGGCAAGGTCCACCAGGATCGTCCCGGGCCGCGAGGTGACGGCGATTCCCAGCGCAGCGTCGGTGCCGGCGGCGCGGCTGAACACGGGCACCACCAGCGGGTCCTGGCGCTCCGGTTCCTCGCCCATCTCAGCCAGGGCCAGCTCGGCGAACCGGGCGATGTTCATGAAAACCAGCCGCGAGGCCGAGTCAGGCAGTCGAGCGAGGATCGACTTCAGGTTCGGATGCGCGTCGAACGCCTTGTGCTCCAGGTGGGCTTCGATGGCTGATACGACGCGCTGGGTCGATCCGCCCATCACCAGGTAGCCGTCGACCACGGCCAGCGCTAATGGCGGGTCGCCGTCGTCACCCCGGGACACGATCTGTACACCGCGGTACACGGTCGTGTTGATGGGCAGGCCATAGCCGTTGACCAGGTTCTGGAACTGCCGGAGGAACAGGTCGGCATCGGCCAGCTTGACGGCCGCGATCAGGTGCGGTTTTTCGTCGTCGCCGGCCTGCACGCCGATGGCCCATTCGTCCACCATGTTGTCCAGAAAGTCGTGCTGTGGATCGAACCCGAACTCGCGGGTGACCTCGGTCAACTCGCTGCGGAACTCGTCCACGATGTCCGGATCGATCTTCTCGATGATCTCGCACAGCCGATCCGCGAGGTCGGAGGCGTTGGTCATGGCTCCGCAGCAGGCGATCACGCAGTCGGCCGGTAGAACCGACGCCGCCTCGAGCTTTCGTTCGGGCGGTACGAGCAGGCCGGTCAGCCCGCTTTGCTCGTCGGCCACGCCAATGGCCAGGTTGGCCGACAGCGCCGGCCCGGACCAGTCGGCCGTCAGAGCCACCGACTCGAACGCGTCGAGCCCGGCGGCGTCGAACAGGCGGCCGGATTCCTCGTCCATTTGAACTCGTGCCAGGGTGATCAGCGGGCGGAGATTGAGATAGGCCAGCAGGTCGCCCCGCCATGTGCGCAGGTTCTTTGCGATTGGCAGACGCCGGAACTCTTCGCTCTCGACGAAGCGCTGACCGTCTGCGTTGGGGTTGTTGCCGGCGAGGAATTCCATCACCGACTGCCGCCAGGTGTCTCCGTAGGCCAGCCCGTCGCGCACGCCGACGTACAGGGTTATGGCGAGCGGCAGTTCCGACGGCCTGATGGTGATCAGTTGCCCGTCGCGTCCGACCTCGATCGGTGGGGCGCCCTGCGATCCGACGAGGTCGCCGTCGGTCCAGGCCTTGAGGCGGGAGAACAAGTCATTTGCATCGCCCGCGACCGTTGCGGCGAAACTGATGCCAAGGGCGTCGGGGCGCAACGCCTTCGCCCGGACGGCGAGCATGGTCGGACCGCCGAAGGTCTCCCGCCAGCCGCGGGCCAGCGCGGCAGCGTCGGGGCAGCCGGCTTCTCTGGCGGCCATCAGGGCGATCGGGTTGTCGAGCAGGGCCGACACATCCTCCGTGTACAAGACAAACAGCGGGTCGGCCGGGGCCAGTGCCAGCAGGTCGGTCGGCGTCGCGGCCGGTGCTGCCGGTTGCTCACCGGCGAGGGCGACCGTCGCGAGAAGCGTCCAGCAGCCAGCGGTACGGAGAAAGGCGTTCATGGTCGTGTTTCCTGCGTCATTCGCCAGGGGTTGTCGTCGTTCCGTCTTCTTCGAGTCTCATCGGCCGGGGCGGCTCGTTCTACTCCTCGAACGGTTTGACGTCCGGCGCGGGGAATCGGCAGACGTAGTCGAGCTTCCACGCCCGTTCGTCTTCCTTGCCGCCGTCGTCCACCATGTTCTCGCCGACGCTGTAGAGCATCCAACCCTCGCCCTCGGGCTGGTACACGTACTGGTTGCCGCTGAATGGGTCGATCAGGTCATCCGCGCCGCCCAGGATGTCGGTCAACTCGTCGAGCCGATCGGGGAAGGCACCGTCGTGTCGCGCGGCGTACAGACGAAGGGCGGCAATCACGCGGGTCATCTGGGCCGCGGTTCGAAGGCGTTCGCCCAGTTCGTTGGCCCGGGCCAGGGAGGGCAGCAGCATGCGGGCGAGCACGTTCCACCGCGGTATGGACCGGACGATTTGTTCCTCCCAGTCGCCCGGCCAGTTGGCCTCGTAGGCGGGCAACTCGGAACGGCGGATCAACTCGTCGTAGAACGTGTTCATGTGTCTCTTGATGGTCCGATCGGGGAGCATAAGCCGGCCGATGCGGGCCTCGAGTACCCCCCAGCCCGTTTCGTTTGGCGGGTTCACGTCGAAGTCCCCGTTCCAGAAGTTGTGCACGTTTCGCAAGGACATCGTCGGGCGGGACACGAACTCGTCCACGATCCCCAGGCCGAACAGCTTCTCCATCCGCACGCCGCGTTTCATGTCCGGGCGGGTTTCGGCCAGTCGAGCGGTCTGATCCAGGATCTTCTGCAGCAGTGCCGGCGGCAGGTCACGTCGAAGGACCAGGTCGCGAGTGGCCTGATCGCCGATCGCGCAGCAGGCCACGCCCACCAGGGCCTCGATCAGCGTGATGCCCTGACCGATGTGGGCCCCCATTCGCCATGCGGTGATGTAGTTGTCGAAAGCCCGGGCGTACTTGCCGCCGGCTTCCAGCCGTCGGCCATCCGCTATCAGCATCTTGGCCAGGTGGCGGTGGTGACTCAGGCTGGGCAGCAGCACCGCGATGATGCTGCCGCCGGGGTCCCCGAAGTAGGGCATCTGACACCGTTCCAGCTCGCCGGCCTGCCGGGCCAGTTCGAGGGCGCGGCGGTTGTCCTTGTTGGTGAGCCAGGCTTCGAGCTTGGTGCCGGCTGATCCCGGTGGCCAGGCCGTGCGGCAGGCATAGCCGAAGGCGCCCTTGAGGTCATCAGGCAACTCGGCGAAAGCGTTGGCCGCTTCGATGTACGTCCAGGCCGCGTTCTCGTCGCGGGGGATGTCCGCGACGTCGAAGCCGCGCTGGCGAAGGTCGTCCGCGGGCCAGACGGTCATGGTCCGGTCGCGGATGGTGACCTGCTCGGGCGGCTCGTCGGCCGGCAGCAGGGCGGGGCTCAGGCACAGCACTGCCGTTGCGGCGACGATCCGGGTGGTCCAGGGGGCTGTTCCGGGCTTCATCGTCTGTGTCTCCTCGAAACGGGAGCGGGCGCCGCCCGCTGTCGGCACTCCGGGCGCATTATCGGCGGAACCGGTGCCAGCCAGGGTACCAGACGAGCGGCGGCAGGGTGTGTTAGCGCGTGTGTGGTGTTTTTTCGGCTTTCGGTCGTTTGCCCCAGGAGCGTCGGCGGCAACCCTCAGAAGCCCGGCGCGTTGATCGGGCTGGGCGGCATGGCCGGCGGCTGCGGCGCGGGTGCCCGTCGGCCCAGAATCAGTACGATGAGCAGCAGGGCCACTACGCCTGCCAGCACGCCCATCCACCACGGCTTGCCGTAGATATTGCACAGGACGTTGCCGGCCCCGACGCTCACCACGGCGGCCAGCAGGGCGTACGGCATCTGCGTCCAGACGTGCTGCTCGAGCGTGCACGAAGTGGCCAATGAAGATAGAACCGTCGTGTCGCTGATGGGCGAGCAGTGGTCGCCGAAGATCGACCCGGCCAACACGGCTCCGACGGCCGAGTAGAACAGCGGTGCTGCTTCCGCAGCGGGCATGTCTGCGCACAGCTTGGCCGCCACCATTACGGTGGCCGGGCAGAGAATCCCCATCGTTCCCCAACTCGAACCGGTGGCGAACGAGACCAGGCAAGCCGCCCCGAACACGGTCATGGGCAGGAACATGGGCGCGAACTGGGCGTCCTTCAATGCGTCGCTGACCACCTCGCCCAGTTGCAGCGCCCGGGTGGCGTCGGACAGGGCCCAGGCCAGCACCAGGATGACGATGGCCGGGAACATCCGCGACATGCTCTCCAGCCCGCCGTCGACGGCCTCGCGGAACTTCGCGTTTCGCGCGACCAGGGCGATGAGCAGTGCCAGGGCCAAACCGGCCACGGCGCCGTAGAGGATGGACCGATAGGGATCGGCGCCGACCAGAACGTCTTTCACCGTGTCCAGCGACAGCGTGGCGTCTTGGGGAAGGGTCTGCCAGCCCGGCAGGACCAGGATCACGACGGTGACCACCACCATCAACAGCACGGGCAACAGGGCGTACCAGGCTCGGCCCGGGGGCGCTCCGCCGTCTTCCTGGGCCATGGCGTACACGCTGCGCTGGGCCGCCTCGCGCTCGGCCTTCTTCATGGGTCCGAAGTCGCGTCTTGTCAGGGCGATCAGCGCCACCAGCGCCAGGGCGAAGAGGGCGTAGAAGCGATAGCCGATGCTGGCCAGGAAGACGTGGTAAGCGCTGGCATTGGCCACGATTTCGGGAACGGCCTGTCCGGTTGCCAGGGCGCTGGCGTTTGCGGCATCCAATCCGTCCTTGATGTAGCCGACCTCGGCGCCGATCCAGGTTCCGATGGGCACGAGCGAGGCCACCGGTGCGGCCGTCGAGTCCACGATGTAGGCCAGTTTCGCCCGGCTGACGCGCAGGCGGTCGAAGAGCGGGCGAAGGGTCGGACCGAGGATCATGGTGTTGGCGTAGTCGTCGAAGAACACGGCGTGGCCGGCGACCCATCCGCTCAACTGGGCGCGTCGCGAAGTCCTGGCCCAGCGCGACATGGCATCGACGACGGCCCGCGTCCCGCCGATGGCACCGACAACGCCCACCATGGCGCCGATGGCCATGGTGAAGACGATGATCTGCACGCGGTAGTAGCCGTAGTCCGGGTCGAGATCGACAATCCCACCGACGAGGTACTCCTCCACCGCCACGCGTACGCCCCGCAGGACAGTCGGTGCGTCGGCGAAGGCGGCCTCCGGCCCGCGGCAGGGCAGCAGCATGTACGCCGCCACCAGAACACCCACGAAGAGCGAGACCACCACCTGCCGGCTCATGATGGCCAGCAGGATGGCCACCAACGGTGGCGCCAAGACCCACAGGTCTCCTCCGAACTTGCCCTTGTAATACTCCTGCGGTGTGGGCACGGCCGGCGCGGTCGTGGCCGTTGGCTGGTCGGTGGTTGCGACGTCGGCGGCGGTCGGCTGGGCCTGCTGGGCGAGCGTCACCGCACACACGCAAAGAACGCCCGCCGCCAGCACCATCGTGGGCAGGGACAGTCGGCGGACCTGCTTGAGCAACGCGAACGGGTTACGTGTCACAGCATCATCTCCGTACCGGTTTTCGCTCTTGGCCCGCCGCTATTTCAGACATTCCACACCCGATCGAAAAACGTCCAACCCGTCGGCAGTCGCGACGTCCGGACGGCGCGTCCACAGCGGATGCTGCGTCCGGTCGACGTGGCGCTCGGGGTGCGGCATCAAACCCAGAACCTGCCCGGTTGCATCGGTCAGGCCCGCGATGCCGTCCGCGCTGCCGTTGGGGTTGGCCGGATAATCACCCGGTTCGCCCCGGCTGTCCACATAACGCAGAGCCACGTGGCCGTTTTCGCGCAGGGCGGTCAGGGCCCGCTCCGAATCGACAACCAGACGGCCTTCGGCGTGGGCCACGGGCGCTTCGATATAACGCGACCGCCGCAGGAACGCACACCGGTCCGTCTCGACCCGCAGCCGCACCCACCGATCCTCGAACCTCGACGACGAGTTCGGCGCCAGGCTCACGCGTAAAGCCTCCCGCCGGCCGCCGGGCAGCAGCCCCATCCGGACCAGCACCTGAAACCCGTTGCAGATGCCCAGCACCAGCTTGCCGGTGGCAATGAATTCGCGGGCGGCATCGCTCAGGCGATGGGCGAGGCGGCTCGCCAGAATCCTACCGGCCGCGATGTCGTCCCCGTAGCTGAAACCGCCCGGAACTGTCAGAACTTGTGCGTCATTCAATTGGCCCGGGTTGCGAATCAGTTCGTTGACGTGGACCAGCCGCGGCTCGGCGCCCGCGAGGCGCCAGGCGTGGACGGTCTCGCCGTCGCAGTTGATCCCGGCCGCCCGGAGCACGATGACGCGAACCTTAGCCACGTTGCGTCCCTCCCGGCCCGTCGCGCAGCGGCGAGCGCCATGCTTCACGCAACGCGGCGACCTCCAGATCGATCAACGTCCCGTTCTGGTGCGTCACGAGCAGTCGTTGCACCGTGGTGACCTCGCCCAGCGCGATGGCATCCGGCCAATCGTCATCCTGACCGACCTCCAGACAGTAGCCGGTCAGGATGGGCGCGAACAACTCGTCAGCGGCATCCGCCGCCACCGTCGCCCCCAGGTCACCGGCGATGCACCTCTCGGCGATCGCGACGGCCCATCCTCCGTCGCTCACGTCGTGCGCGGAGATGACGCGCCCATCGCGGATCGAGCGTGCGACCTGGTGGTGCAGTTCGCGGGACCGGTCGAGTCCGACCGCGTCAGCCGGTGCCCGCACCAGGATCAGCCGGTTGCCCGGGCGCTTCAGGTCCATGGTCACGCATCGCCGGACGTCCTCGATGATGCTGACCGCGCTGATCAGCAGCGTCCCGGGGATCGATATTCGCTCCGGCATGTTCAGTCGCCGGGCCTCGGCGGGATCCTGCGAGAACTGGTTGTTGAGCGAATCCTTGCCGGAGATGAAGGGCAGGCCGTAGGCCAGGGCCGCGTCGTGGGCGCCCTGGCAGGCCCGCACCAGTCCGCCGAGCGCCCGGGCATCCGTGACGCCGCCCCAGCAGAAGTTATCCAGAATCGCGGTGCGGTCCGGGTCGCCGCCGACGCAGACCACGTTGCGCAGGGCCTCGTCCACGGAGGCGACGGCCATCCGGTACGGATCGACGTCGGACAGATGCGGCGTTATTCCGCAACCGAGGGCGATGCCGCGATGGCTCTCCAGCCGAGGGCGCAGGACGGCCGCGTCCGCCGGCCCGTCACCCGGTCCGCAGAGCGGCTTGACCACGCTGCCGCCCTGAACCTCGTGGTCGTACTGTCGGATGACCCATTCCTTCGAGGCGGTGTTGTAGCTGCCCAGCTCCGCCAGCAATCGGTCAGGTGGGGACTGGGGATTGGGGATTGGAGATTGGGGGTTGGGGATGGACCATTCCGCCCGGCGTGGGGTGCGAGGCAGGCCGTTGTGAAGGAAGTCCATCTCCAACTCGCCCACCACCGTTCCCTGATAGCACACCCGGAGCCGGCCGTTGCCGGTGAACTCGCCGATGACGGTGGCTTCGACCTCCTCCTCCTTGAAAACGCTCAGCAGTGCCGGCAGGTTGTCATCCGGAACGGCCAGGACCATGCGTTCCTGGGCCTCGGATATCCAGATCTCGTCGTAGCGCAGGCCGGCGTACTTGAGCGGCACGTTCTCCAGCTCGACCTCGGCGCCGAGGTGCTCGCCCATCTCGCCGACCGCGCTGCTTAACCCGCCGGCGCCGCAGTCGGTGACCGCGCTGAACAGACAACCCTCTTCGTGGTCGCGGGCCCGCAGCAGGGCGTCGAGCACCTTCTTCTCTTCGATGGGGTTGCCGATCTGCACCGCGTGGGAGAACTCGTCGGCGTGCGTATCGGTCAGCTCGGCCGACGAGAACGTGGCTCCGTGGATGCCGTCGCGTCCGGTGCGTCCGCCGACCAGGACGATGCGGTCGCCGGGCCGCGGGGCCTTGGCGATGCGGTCTCGGGGGATCAGCCCGACGGACCCGCAGAACACGAGTGGATTGGCCAGGTAGCGATCGTCGAAGCAGATGGCCCCGTTGACAGTGGGGATGCCCATGCGGTTGCCGTAGTCGCGCACTCCGCCGACCACGCCCTTGAGCACCCGCCGGGGATGCAGCACACCGCGCGGCAGGCGCGAGTCGGGGTAATCCGGCGGCGCGAAGCAGAACACGTCGGTCGAGGCGATGGGTTTGGCCCCCAATCCGCAGCCCAGGATGTCGCGGATGCACCCGCCGATGCCGGTGGCCGCCCCGCCGTAGGGCTCGATGGCCGACGGGTGGTTGTGCGTCTCGACCTTGAAGGCCACGCCGTACTCATCGTCGAAGGCGACCACTCCGGCGTTGTCCTCGAACACCGACAGGCACCAGTCACGGTTCAGGTCGCGCGTCACCTTGGCGATGGTCGATGACAGCAGGTTGTCATACCGGAACTGGACCGTCTCATCGCTGCCGAAGCCGGCCCCGCGATAGAGGACGTCGGCGGTGAGCGTTTTGTGTACGCAGTGTTCGGACCAGGTCTGGGCCAGGGTCTCCAGCTCGAGGTCCGTCGGATCGCGGTCGCGCCGGCGGAAGTGATCCCGGACGGCCTCCATCTCGGGGACGGACAGGAAGAGATGGGCCCGGCGCGAGAGGGCGGCCAGTGCTTCGGCGTTCAGTGTACGGATGGGCACGGTGCGCAGCTCGAACGCGGCGGCGGGCGCCTGCGGGAAGGCCGAGGGCAACTCGTCCCGCCGGCCGAACCCGCACAGATAGATCGACTCGATGCACTCGTTGGCCAGGACCTGGCGGGCCAGGTGCTCCAATTCGGGCGCGCCGGTCGCCCCGTCGACGGTGTAGCGTCTTGCGGTGCGAACTTCGTCGATGCGGTACGTGTCCGACAGGCCGGCGGCGTCCAGCAGTTCTCGGATGGCATCGCGGGTGCTCAGCGCCACCGTGTCCATCACGCCGGGCTGATAGTGGACCTCGACGGCGGGCTGGTTTTCGTCCCGTCGCGTCAGGCTCGGGGCACAGGCGCATTCCTGCGTGACCGGATCGGTCAGCAGATCGGCTGCTATCCGATCGACGATCTGTGCATCCAACGCACCGGCCAGCAGATAGATGGTCGTCGAACGGACGCTACGAACGTGGCCCAGCCCCAGCCGGTGGACGTCGCCCAGTACACCACGCCCGATTGCGTCAGAACCCTGGTCACGCGGCGTGACCAGAACCTGCCACAGGGTCTGCGTTTGCGTTGATGCGATTGCCATTGTCGGACGCCACCCGCGCCGGGCGTCCACCGCAGGCGGAACAGCCGCGTCTGCCGGGGACGTGCGTGTACCATAATGCTGCGCCCCGCGTCGGGCCAGGCATTGTCAGCGGGCGACCTCGCGCCGGATGCAGGATGCCCGATATCGGCCACTGGACACCGGCGGCGCCGATCGGGGCCTGGTACGCCGATCACCGCGTCCTTGCCGGGCTCAGATCACCGGCTACAATCCTTCAGAGTAAGGCCCGTGCAGACATCCCTTGCCGAACACGGCGGAAAGACCCGGAATGATGAGATTCGCCTCGGCCGTCAGCGCCAACCCGGACCGCGAACGCGCCGTGGAAGATCTCTTCGGTCAGATCCGCGGGACGCTCGATCCGGCCGACGTCCATCTTCTGGTGTTCTTCTGTTCCGCCCATTTCGAGGACGAGTTGGAGAGCATCGTCGAACTGTTGAGGTTATGGTCTCCGTCGGCCATGCTGCTCGGATGCACGGCCGAGGGGACTATCGGCGCCGGGCGCGAGTTGCAGCGCGGCTGCTCGATGTCGGCGCTGGCCGGCGTCCTGCCCGGCGTGGACATCCACCCCTTCCGCCTCACGCAGGAGCAGCTCGAGGCCAAAGACGCAGCCGACGACTGGACCGATCCGTTGGGCGTAGCAGCGGACACCTCGGCCGTGATGGTTGCGCTCGGTGACCCGTTCAGTTTCGACGTGCTGGAGTTCCTGGAGAAGATCAATGCGGCCCTGCCGGGCGTTCCCGTTGTCGGCGGTATGGCCAGCGCGGCGGAGCAGCCCGGGCAGACCCGGCTGATCCTCGGTGACCGGGTGCACCGCGAGGGGATGGTCGGCGTCACGCTAACCGGCAACATCACGGTGCGCACGGTCGTCTCTCAGGGCTGTCGCCCGATCGGCCAGCCGTTCGTCGTCACCAAGGGTGACCGCAACGTTATCCGCGAGCTCGGCGGAAAGCCGCCCGTGGTGCAACTGAACAAGGTCTTCCAGGACTTGACGCCCAAGGAGGTGGCCCTGGCCAAGCAGGCGCTGTTCGTCGGGCGGGTGATCAACGAGTATCAGGACGCGTTCGCCCGCGGTGATTTCCTGATCCAGAACATCGTCGGGCTCGACCCGGAGGGCGGGGCCATTGCCGTGGCCGCTCAGGTCCGGGTGGGGTCCACGGTTCAGTTCCACGTCCGCGACGCGGAGTGCGCCGACGAGGACCTGCGGACTCTGCTGGGCGGCGTCTCGCCGGGTGTCGCCGAAACGCCGCCCGCGGCGGCCATGCTGTTCGACTGCAACGGTCGCGGTATCCGCATGTGGCCCCACGAGGGGCACGACGTGGGCATCCTGCGCGAGCTGTGCGGGCCGATTCCGGTGGCCGGCTTCTTCGCCGCGGGCGAGATCGGACCGGTCGGTGGCAAGAACTTCGTCCACGGTTTCACGGCCAGCATCGCGTTGCTCTCCCCGTCGCAATCGTGACGCGGTTCGGAGTCAGCAGCGCATTCCTGCCGTCTAACTCGAAGCGCCTCTGCGCACCAACCTTCCGCGACGGATCACGCGTCTGACTGGAAGTCTTTCTGCATCCGCGCCGACTGCGCCCATGCCGGGATGCTTGAGCACGCGATCGGGGCGCATGTTACGGCGGGTTCACGTGGAATGCGTCGATCCAGATGTATGTGGCTGATGCGGTCACCTCGATGCTGCGCACCAGCCGGCCCGACGCCCGGCGCGGCTGTCGGAGCGAGACTCATCGCCGGCTGATTGACCGCCAGAACATTCCCGTCCGGTCCCGGCACGGGAGCGGGGTTCATCAGATTGAACCAGTTCCTGGAGACGAAGAGATCACCCGCGGCCTGCCCGGCGGCGGCCTCGCTCGCAACCGCCGTCCCGGCGGCGCCGACCGCGTTGGCGTCCACGGAGAAGATGATGCGCACCGGTGTCGGCACGAGGAGGCTTGCGTGATCGTTGCTCAGGGCGTCGATCTGAAACCCGATTCCCCCGCTCGAGATCCACCCGGCCGGCACGTGCACCTGCGGGCCCGGGCCGCCGGTGTCTTCCGCCGAGAGGTTCGGGTCGAGGATGTCATCGGTGCCCTGGCCTCCGTTCAAGATCGTTCCGGACCCCGGCGTCAGGGCGAAGAGGGGTTCGTTGACGGGCTCCAGAGCCTGGGCCGAGGACAGAATCAGACCCGCCATCACGGCCATCAACAGCAGGGGCGTTCCACGGGATTGACGTCGTCCCTTCCATGGCATTCGTCCTCCTCCGGCGTTCCTTCGATTCTGCGAAATATGATGGCCGTGCCAGTTCGTAGTCGCCATGGTCAAGCCTCCTGTCAATGTCCGGCTGAGGGCCCGCTTGAGGAAATCTGCCTGTCAGGCTTTATGTTTTACAAAAATGTAGCGATTCTACTGTAGCATAGCGATTGAAAACGAAACTGTGACGCCATAACGCGCAAAACCGGGCCGTAGCCCTATAACCTATTATCCCTCAGTAAATTACTGAAACAGAACCGGTTCAGGTCGGGGGCAGGGCCGACCGACCGCCACGCGAGGTCGGGCTGGTGGCATCGGCCACTGATGGGGCAGGCAGCGAGGCTACGGACTGGCTACGCCGTACTCGATGGTGAACTCGCTGAAGTCCGAGACATCGACGTCGTCGTCCAGATCGAAGTCCCAGGGCTCGCAGCCGGGGTCGATCGGGCCGGCATCGGGGCCGGTGACGCAGCCCGGCCAATCGTCGAAGTTCGGAATCACCGGTAGGGCCGCCCGCCAGGTACCCCGGCCGTAGGTCGCGGCCGTGATGGTCCCCTCGACGAGATCGACGGCCAGATCGCCGATGTTCACGTTGGGCAGGTCCAGCCCGTCCTTGATCCAAGTCGCGCCGCCGTCGGCAGAGGAATACACGCCTACGCCGGAACCGGCGTACAAGTGCGGCGGGTCGAACCGCCAGTCCACCGCAAGCGCCCGAGCCGAGATGCCCGAAGGCAGGTCGCCCGTCACGTCGGACCAACTCACGCCGTAGTTCTCGGTGCGCAGGACGCGGGCGCCCGCCGTGTTGTGGGAGGCTACGTAGGCGACGGCCGGGTCGACTGGATCGATCATGATGTCGCTGACCTGTCCGCTGGGCAGGCCGGTGGAGCGATCGTTCCAGGTCGAAGCGTCGGTGGTGACGTACACGCTGCCGGTCGAGCTGCCGGTGTAGATGGTGTCGGAGGCTCCCTCGGCCACGGCGATGGCGTTGAGCGTGCCGCCGCCGGCGACGGTCGAGGTGCTGATGGCCGACCAGCTCGCGCTGGTGTGGGCGTTGTTTGTTCGCCAGACGCGGTTGGTGCCGCCCAACAGGGTGTAGCGGTCGTTGGGGTCCATCACCAACGGGGCGATGAAGTTGACCGGATCGTCATCGCTGCCCCACGGGCCGCTGATGTTCGAGGAGCTGGTGCCCACGAATCGGTAGACGCTCAGATACACGTAGGTGACGTATCGCCGCGTGGGATAGAGGAAGTCGTAGGCCAGGAAGCCCCCGTCGCCGCCGAGGATCTGGGGCCACTGCAGGACGTCGGCGTCCCGTCCGATGGTGCCGTTGTCCTGCGTTCCGGTCATCATCTGCACCGGGTCCGAGGGGTGCAGTGCGATGGCGTAGTTCTGGGTGACGTTGAGCGTGTCGTTGCAGTTGACCCAACTGTCGCCGCCGTTGTTGCTCTTCCAGACGCCGCCGTCGTTGCCGATCCAGATGGTGCCGTCAGGCCCGAAGGCGATGGCGTGCTGGTCGGGGTGCAACTGTTCGCCGAACGTGCCGTAGGTGATGTCCGTCCAGTTGGTCCCGCCGTTGGTGGACTTGATGACGCCGGCCACCGCGTACGACGGGAACACGCCGCCACAGTAGACGGTGTCTTCATCCGTCGGATCGACCCCGACGAATGCGTCGTACCAGCCTTGCGGGTAGGGGAAGTCGGGCGTGTTGACCATTTGGGTCCACGAGTCGCCGCCGTCGTCGCTCCGGTAGAATCCCAGCAGGCCGCTGCTGGAGTTGATGAACGCGGTGTACACGCGATCCGGGTTCGAGGGTGCCAAGGCCACCAGCACGCGCCGGATGCCGGTGGTGGGCAGCCCGTTGGTCAGCCTGGTGAAGCTGGTTCCACCGTTGGTGGAGCGGTACACGCCGTCGCTGTGGCGACCCATAAACACGATCTGCGGATCTACGGGATTCAGGGCCAGCGCGGAAGCGGAACCACCCAGGAAGCCGCCGTTGGTCCAGGAGGCGCCGCCGTTGGTGGTTCGCCGATAACCGGAGCCGCCGGTGACGTGGACGGTGAGCGGATCGGTGGGATGGACGGCCACGCTGGCGCACGTCGAGCCGACCTGTGCCTTTGTGGCGAACCGCGTCCAGGTCGCCCCGCCGTCCGGCGAGCGGAAGAGGCCGTCGCCGGTTGAGCCGGTGGTGTACTCGCCTGTGCCCGCGTAAACGACCTGGGGGTCGGACGGGTCCAGGGCCAGGGCTCCGTGGTTGAGGTTGGCCAGCTCGTCGGTCAGCGTGGTCCACAGTGCCCCGCCGTCGGTGGTTTTCCAGATGCCGCCGGAGGCCGCCCCGATGTAGACCGTGTCCGGGTCGGTGGGGTGCGGGGCCAGGGCCACCACGCGCCCGCTGGCGTCGTCGTTGCCGCTCCAGTATTCGTCGGTGATGGGTTTGGGGCCGACCGAGTACCAGGACAGCGGGCTGCTGCTGCGCAGGCCGGGCAGCATGTCCGACGGCTTCCAGTTGGGGACCGCTTCACCGCGAATCTTGATGTAGCCCGGCGGTGGGGGACCGTAGCTGGTCTTCTGGCGCACCGGTGCGGTTTGACAACCGAGGATGAGCGCCAATCCCACCAGCGCCACGAGGCAGATGAACCGTCTCATTGTCTTGTTTCCTGTGAGGTTTATCGGGCGTGTCATCCGGCGCCACGGCGCACTTGCACCGGTCACCGTCCGCTTCCTCCCGTCCAGAGGCTCGCCCTCATTGTTATACTAGCTGTCCCCCGGGTCGGCGTCCCGGTGCCGACCGTACTTCGTGTGGCAGTCCGGAGAAACCGGCTCAGCCAGCCGGGCCTGCACCGCTTGATATACCTTCCGCCGTCGCTTCACCCTCTGAACAGGATAACAGAACCGGCGTTCCGATTGAAGGCACTGGGCGCTGCGCAAGAGCGATTCTGGGCCAGGAATGCGGCGCCTGGCGATTGTAACGGGCGGTCCAAACCGCCGAGCGATCGCCGGCTTCGTCGTCGTGATCAGAGGGGCCTGACCGTCTACACGGGGGCCAGAACTGGTTCTTCCACAAGGCATTCCTGCGTGCGTCGGATGGCGTCGAACTGGTCGGCACAGCGCAGAAAGGCCTCCGCGACGTCCGGATCGAAGTGCTTGCCGGACTCGGCGCGGACGATGTCCACGGCCGTTTCGTGCGACCGGGGTTCCGAGTACCGACGCCGCGAGGTAATGGCGTCGTAGGCGTCCACCAGGGCGATGATCCGGGCCGCCAGGGGGATCTCCTCTCCGCGGATTCCGCGGGGGTAGCCCGAGCCGTCGTGTTTTTCGTGGTGGCAGTAGGCGATGTCGATGCAGAGGTTCAGCAGCGGGACCGGGCCGGTGTTGGCCAGGGCGAACTCGAGCGTCTGCCGGCCGATCTCCGTGTGGGTCTGCATGACCCGGAATTCCTCCCGGCTCAGCGCTCCGGGCTTGGTCAGGATGTCGTCGGGAATGCCGACCTTGCCGATGTCGTGCAGCGGAGCCGCCTGGTGGATGCCGTCGATGAAGTCGAGCGTGATGCAGTCGGCGTACCGCGGCGTGTTTCGTAGTTCCGCGGTCAGTAGGCGCGTGTACTTGGCCACACGCTCGAGGTGGTCGGCGGTCTCCTCGTCGCGGTATTCGGCCAATCGCCCTACGGTCAGCAGCAGCACCTTGATCGAGTCGCGCAGTTGGCGTCGCTGTTGCAGGTTGCGCAGGGCGATGGCGGCCGAGTCCGCCACCGACCGAATGCAGTCGATCTCCTCCTGCCCGAACTGCTGGCCGTCCTCCCGCTCGGTGACGTTGAGCACGCCCAGCGTTTCCTCGTGGGCGGCCAACGAGGTGGAGATGAGAGGTGTGCTCAGGAACGTGTCCGTGACGTAGCGTTTCCGGGATTCCTCCTCCGCGTTGTCGCCGTAGGCGCGAGCGACAAACGTCTTGCCGCTGGTGAAGACCTGCCCGGCGATCCCGTCCATGGCCTTGACCCGGATCCGGCCGACGATCTCCGGGTCGATGCCCACGGCCCGGACGCAACGCAAATGGGTTCCGTCGTTGTTCTTGAGCATCAGCGAGATGCGCCCGCTGCCGGTGAGCTGCCGCACCGTGTCTACGACAAGTTGATGTACCGCCTTCTCCTCGGTGATACGGTTCAGCGCTTGGGCGTAGTTGTAGAGCAGTTCGAGCTGGCGGGTCTTGCTGGCCACCTGATGGGTGAGTTTGTCGTTGGCCTCGTCCAGGGCCCGGCGGGTGTTGCCCAGCCGCATCATGGTGCGGATTCTGGCCAGCAGCTCACTCACGTCGAAGGGCTTGCGCACGTACTCCGAGGCGCCCGCCTCCAATCCGACGACCACGTCTTGGGTGCGCGATTTGCCGGTGAGCATGATGACCGGGATGTTTTCGGTGGAGGGCTCGTTCTTCAGCAGCCGGGTGGCCTCCAGCCCGTCCATCACCGGCATCGAGACATCCATGACGATGACGTCGGGCTGGTGCCGCCTGGCGAGTTCCAGCCCGTCCCGCCCGTTGTCGGCCTCGAGCACTTCGTACCCGTTGGTCCGAAGATGCGCAGCCAGGATGAAGGTGAGCTTCTTGTCGTCGTCTACGAGCAGGACTGTGCCGAGCGAGGGAGTCGTCACGCCAGCATCCTCGTGTCTGGTACGGTGGGGCAGGCCCCATTCGCCGAGTCGTCGGCAGCCTCGCCGGCGTCCCTGCCCGCGCGGGCGGGTGGACCGGTCCGCGGCTACGTACGGCAAGAGGGGGGCGCCCTTCTACAACATGATCGACGTGTTGTTGCGAAGACCTTTGTTGCCTTCTCCAGCCCCGTGGCGGTCGTGTCGTCACGCCGGCGGGTCCAATAATGGGGCGACCACGCCCCAGCCGACACAATTCGACAGTGCGCCCGGTCCGCGTCCCTTTGCTCGCGATCACGATCCGTCCGACCAGTCGTCTCGCCGGTGTGCGCCCAGGTTGACAGTCTGTGCGCGGCCGATAAACTGCGTCCGCCTTCGGTCGCTCACGTCGGGCTGTCTCGCGGGGACGAGAATGAAGTCCTCACTCCTTCTTGGCGGTGTGTTCATCGGCTCAACGCCTCGGCCTGCCCGGGCGGCGGCGGTCTCGAGTCGAACGTGTCGCAGGAAACCCTGGCAGGGTCGCTCGCCCGTCGTGCCGCCATGAGAGTACTGATGCTGGGCTGGGAGTTCCCTCCGTACATCTCCGGCGGGTTGGGCACCGCCTGCTACGGGCTCACCCGGGCAATGAGCCGGCTGGGAATGGAGATTCTCTTTGTGCTGCCCCGCGCCGTCCCCGCGGAGCAGACCTCTCACGTCCGCTTGTTGTCTTCGGTCCAGCGGACTTCCGCCCCGGCGCCGGCCGGCCCGTCGGTCGGCCGGGCGGAGATGGAGGACCTGCCTACCGTCCGGTTCTACACGGTGGCCGCGGCCCTGCGGCCCTACGACAGGCCGGGCTCGACCGCGGAATCGGCGCGGTCACCCGGGGCCCGGGCCGACGAAACCGGGCCGGCCAGCCGCCTGGCCCTGGAGAAGGGGGCGCCGGAACCGGGGCACTACGCCGGCGATCTGTTCGGCGAGGTCGAGCGCTACGCCCGCCTGGCCTGCCAGGTCGCCGCGGGTGAGACGTTCGACGTGATCCATGCCCACGATTGGATGACCTACCCGGCGGGAGCGGCCGTCGCCAGGCAGTCGGGCAAGCCGTTGGTCGTGCACGTTCACTCGACCGAGTTCGACCGCAGTGGTTTGCAGGTCAACCAGCGGGTCTACGACGTCGAGCGCCGAGGCATGCAGGCTGCCGACGCGATCGTGACGGTCAGCCGGCTGACGCGCAACATCGTGACCCGTCGTTACGGCGTGTCGCCCGACAAAGTCCAGGTGGTTTATAACGGCATCGAGTTCCAGCATCGCCCGTCACCCCTGCGGCTTTCGCCGGCCCAGAAGCGGCACAAGATCGTGCTGTTCCTGGGGCGGGTGACCATGCAGAAGGGGCCCGAATTCTTCATCGCCGCCGCTCGGCGGGTCGCGGAGGTCATGGACGACGCCCGCTTCATCGTGGCCGGCTCCGGCGACAGACTGCGCGGCATCATGGACATGACCGAGCGCCTGGGTCTGGCCGACCGCGTGCTGTTCACCGGCTTCCTGCGCGGACCGGCCGTGCAACGCGTCTATCGGATGGCCGATGTGTACGTCATGCCCAGCGTCTCGGAGCCCTTCGGCATCACACCGCTGGAGGCCATCAGCCACGGCGTGCCCGCGATCATCTCCAAGCAGTCCGGGGTCGCGGAGATCCTCGACTGCGTGCTCAAGGTGGACTTCTGGGACACCGAGGAGTTGGCCCGCATGATCATCGCCGTCCTGCAGCACCCGGAGCTGCACGCCCGGTTGCGGGACAGCGGCCGACGGGACCTGCAAAAGCTCTCCTGGGAGCCGGCGGCCCGGCGGTGCCTGGAGGTTTACCGGAAGGTCATCCGCCGGTGACGGCCAGGGGCTGCGATGGGTCCATCGGCACGAATCGCCCGCAGCGCTTCAGCAGACGCTCCCAGTTCTCGTGGTAGATCTTTCGCAGCACGTCCTGCGGCAGGGCCAGTCCCTTGAAGTGGTGGACCTTGCCGTCGCGGTCGGTGAAGTCGTATCGGTCCAGCTCGAGGCTGGCCCGATAGGACAGCCAGAAATCGGTCAGGGCTTCGGCCGATTTGCCGGCGAACTCGGTGATGACCACGTCCGTGCCGAACAGGACGCGGTCCTGGTACTTGATGATGAAGTCACGGAAGGCGTCGGGGTTCTTGTCGTAGCGACCCAGCCCGTCCAGCGAGTACCACCAGCCGAACGATTGGTCGGTCAACAGGTTGGGGTACTCGGTCAGCAGCTCGTCCAGCTTGGACAGCAGCCCGCTCCACAGGCCGAAGTGCGGCACGATGATCGGCAGGTCGGGGTAACGCTCGAACACCCGCCGGGCCTCATCGGGGAACTTGCGCATGTTGACGTGCAGGCAGACGGGTATGCGGTGAACCTCACAGTACTCGTACAGGGGCAGCAGCTTGGGGTCGTCCAGCGGGCAGACGTGGAACGGTCGCCCGTCGCCCGTCACTGCCCCGTGCCCCGCGTACAGCTTGACGCCCGTCGCCCCCTGGGCCACGTAGTCTTCCAGCTTGCGGGTGATGCCCTCTTCATCAGGATCGAAGGTGACGAAGGCGTAGTATCTCCCGGGGTTCTCCCGGGCCAGCCGGCAGAGGTACTCGTTGTTCTCGTGGTGCTCTTCGAAGCCCGTGCCCTTCTGCAGCGTGAAGGTCCAGCGCGGACTGGCCACCAGTGCCGTGGCCGCGACGCCCGCGCGTCGGTCGGCCTCCGCCATCTTTGCCAGCGGGTTCGCACCGCCCCGCAGGTGTTCGTGCGTGTTGACGATCCGGGGGTCGGGCATCAGCCGCGACAGCACACCAGCCTGGGCGTCGGGGAGGGTCTGATGGATCGCCTGTCGTTCGTCCGTCCGGTTGCCCTGGTCTTCGGGTCGGCGGTCGTGCTGCCGACAGCCGATCAGGCCGATGGCAGCCAGCAGCAGGAAGACTCCTCGAAGGGTCCGGTGGGACGGCGTACTCGGCATGTTCATCGCACCTCCAACTGATCGGGAGCGGACATCATAGGGGCCGTGATGTCCGTTGAACATCCAGAGAGGGGCATCGGTCGGGCGGTCCGAGGCTCGCTCGGTGGTCGCCGGCATGCGGGTCGCCGCGTTCGTGGCCGGGCGGCGAGACACGGGGCGCCGGCCACAAAATCGGGTGGGGCATCGAGCACCAGGGGACCTCCCTACCCGGATTGACACCGGGTGACAGTCCCCGCGTTGTGGGACTGCCCTGGGTCGGACTCGAACCCGGCGCCGTGCCGCGGCTGGCGCACAAGTCGAGCCCGCCGCATGACCCTCGAATGCAACAGATCGCTCACGGTTCGAATGGCCGTTCTGACTGCTCCACCGGTGTTCCTGCGGCAAAGGGGGCCGGCATCGTCCTATAACTTATTGTCTAGAAGAAACTTATGTTTCCTCCCCTCGCTGAGAGCCCCCCATGTGCCGTCGGTCATGCTGGCGGCGAGCGCTACCGGATTGCCTGGACGCCCCGTTGTGGGCGCGGCGCTCGACTGGGGAACAGGGGCAAAATGTTCAAGCCTTCGCCGGTCGGCCGCCGATAGCGCTCTGATAATCGGGGGTGTGTCAGCGCGAACAGCGCGCGGCTCAAGGTGCCGCTAAACCGTGTGGCGGATTGGGTTTTTTGGGAATTTCGGTGTTGACTTGAAGACGCCAGGTTCTACAATTCGCCCGCGTTAGATAGGCCCGTGCTCGACGGGGCCTTGGCTCGTCGAGCGTGGCGGTGAACGTACAGGGAGGCAGGTCGACTGAGTTGGGCGCGTGATCGGTTCGACTGAGGCCGCCAAATCGAAAGTAGAGCGTATAGTACCGGACTCGTAGACAACGGGGCGCACGCCAGGTGAACCGCGCGGCTTGACGCGTGGGACGGGTTGATGCGTGCCGACGGTACGTTCAGGCATGTACAGGGGGGTTTTGCCGGAGAATGACGACCGTCCATACCAGGGACGGCGAGATGGATATTTGCGGGTGACAAGCGGTCGATTGGGTTTTGAATGCAGCGTGACGCGGATCACGCCAAGACATTAAACACTGGAGGTTACGGATAATGCAAGGGTTACTGGAACGAATGGAAGCGGGAACGCCTCGTATCTGGCTGCGCAGGCTCCTGCAGGTCGGTTTGGTTGCGAGTGTGGCGGCGTTCTTCGCCCTCGTGCCCGGCTGCCCGTCCGCCGGCGGCGGTGGCGGCGGGGCCGAGTGCGCGGCGGCGGGTGAGGAGTGTGCTGTCGATGGCGACTGCTGCGAAGGCTTGGTTTGCGGCGCGGACGACCTCTGTGCCGTCGAGGAAGCCCCCGAGTGCGTGACGGACGACGATTGCGACGCGGGCTTCGAATGCGTGGCCGGCGAGTGCGTCGAGATCGTCGTGGATCTCTGCGAGGGGGTGGTGTGCGACGAGGGCTTCGAATGCGTGGACGGCGAGTGCGTCGAGATCGTCGTCGATCTGTGCGCCGGCGTGGAGTGCGACGAGGGCTCCGAGTGCGATCCTGAAACGGGCGAGTGCGTGGAGATCGTCGTCGATCTGTGCGAGGGCGTGGAGTGCGACGAGGGCTCCGAGTGCGATCCTGAAACCGGCGAGTGCGTGGAGATCCCCGCCGATCTGTGCGAGGGCGTGGTCTGCGACGAGGGCTCCGAGTGCGATCCTGTAACGGGCGAGTGCGTGGAGATCGTCGTCGATCTGTGCGAGGGCGTGGTGTGCGACGAGGGCTTCGAGTGCGATCCTGAAACGGGCGGGTGCGTGGAGATCGTCGTCGAGCTGTGCGTCGACGATGCGGACTGCGACAACCTTCTGTGGTGCGACGGTGAAGAAACGTGCGGCGAGGACGGCCTCTGCGTGCCGGGTGACCCGCCCTGCGATCCGGACACCGAGATCTGCGACGAGGACACCCAGGACTGCACGGCGATTGGCGTGGGTCAGACGTACAACTTCACCACCCTGATAGACGACCTGACCGGGACCGGTCTTGACGATACTTTCAGGGGCGTAACTGCCGCTGGGGCCACGGCGACGCTGACGGCAGGCGACGCGGCCAACGGCGGCGCGGGCATGGACACCCTGAAAGTATTCCTCACCGATGCGGATCTCGGGGTCGGGATTTCCATCGACAACGTCGAATGGGTCTTCGTCCAGAACACGACGGGCACGGCTCGATCGGTCAGTGTGCTGGGTTGGACGGGTGTCGACGAGCTCTGGTCGGATAGCAGCCTGGGGGCAATTACCTTTACCGGGATGGCCGAACTCGCGGCCGTCGGCCTCCTCGACACGGACCAGAATGTCACCGCCACGTTCAACAGCACGGCCCTAACCGGCACCGGCGCGACCGCCGACACCGTAACCGTGATGTTGGACGGTGCCCAGAATGGCGCTGACATTGTGATCGGCTCCACCAATGCGACGGACGGCGTCGAGACGATCGTCCTCGACTCGGGCGGGACCGTCGCCAACCGGATTGATGGCCTTGATGACAGTGGCGCAAACGATTTCACCACCCTGACCATCACCGGCGATCAGGACCTGAGGATTGACGGGCCGATTGGCACGAGCGTGAAAACGGTCAACGCCGAGGCCTTGGCCGGCGCTGCCGACGTGAGTGTTGCCGGTCTGACCGCGTTCGCCTTCACTGGTACCGATCTGGATGACACCATTCGGGCGACCAACATCGGTGCCACGGACACGATCAACGGCGGGGACGGGACCGACAGCCTTATCGTCTCGGGCACGTTTGGCACCACTACCATTACCGGCGTGGAGAATCTCACGCTGCAACCCACCCTGGCGACCCCGGCGTTTAACCTCACCAACGCCCAGGCCATCACGAACGTGACGATCGAGCCGACCGTTGCCCTGACGAGCCTCAGCGGTTCCGGATTGCCTCCGAACACGACGATCACGGTTGACACCAACCTGGCGGTGGCACTCCCAGGCGCCGGTTCGGCTTTCACGCTGGCCACTCCCCTCGGGCCAGCAGATAGCCTTGCCTTCGTGTTCACGGGCAACACCGTTGCTACGATCACCGGGAGCGCATTGTTTACACTGGCGGGGTTTGAGTCCGCCAGCTTGACGTTCAATAACACCGGGGGGACGACCTTCCCCGCCGGCGGGGCGTTGTTCACCGATGCCGGGAACACCCTCAAGGAGCTTACGCTGGCAGGCTCCGGAGCGGTCAACGTTTCGGCGCTCGCTCTGTTGAACAGTAGCACGGTGTTTGACAACGTGGATGCGACCGGTGTAACGGGGGCGTTCACAACTGCCGCCGCGAACTTCCCTGGTACCATAATGAGCATCGATTGTGGTGGCGGTAACGACGTGATCATCACCGGCGCCGGCCCCACTACCGTGAACGGCAATGGGGGCAACGACACCATCACGGGTGGAGCAGGTGCCGATACCATCGGCGGTGGCGCCGGCAACGACACCATCATTGGTGGAAATGGCATTGACACCCTCACTGGCGGAACCGGGGTGGACACGTTCGCCTTCAACGGGATCATCCTGGCTGCCAATGCGAACAACATCCAGGACTTCGTGGGTGGTGCCGGTGGCGACGTGATGACGTTTGCCAATGCATCGATTACTGAGTGTGCCGCGGCGGCTACTGTTGCGTTCGTCGCCGGCGGTGTTGCCAACGCTAACCTGACGGTTGCCGTTGACAACGTGATCATCCGTGACACGGCCGCCAACATCTTGCTGACCACGCCCGCAGCCGGGGCTCAGAACGTGATTGGTATTGCCACCGATACGGGCGATATCTATTACGGCGCTGGCGGCACCTTTGCTGGTGCCCCGGTCATCGGGAACATCACGGCTTTAGAGGTTGCGAGTTTGGTCGCTGCGAACATCGTGATCCAGTAGCATAGGGTCGGCCCGGACGGCCGGCTGAATCCAACCTGAACCTTGGGGCCCGGTGGCCAAAACCATCGGGCCCCATTTGTGTGGGTGAAGGTTTTTGGGTCCGTGGTGTGCCGGGATGGCTATCTCGACACCACCGTTGTGCGGGATTCCGATCGCCTGTGGCGTCGCGGGAAAGGATTCCCCTGGGTGAAGGTGCGAGACAGGCTCCACGCACCAGTGGGCAAGGGTTCTCGCACCAGCGGTTGAAATCGGCTGGGATGGGTCGGCCCTGGATGGTCCGCTTGATGAGGTCGAAGCTCGGCAGGGCAGCGAATGGCAATCCCACCGCTGGTGGCTAGGTCGAGATCCGCAGACTTGCACCAGCAGGGGAACTTACGCGCCGGCAAGGGCATCCACGCGCCAGGACGGGCGAGGGGCGACGAAGACGTTCGCCCCTGGTCTACGAAGCGATGTGAGTAGACGACACTACGTCGAGGCTGGCTCGGCCAGGGCTTGTTGGATGGCCTTGGCGATCATGGCGTAGACGGAGCTGGGGATCAGGTCGATCTTCAGAATCAGGGCCAGCTCTTCCACGTCGCCCTCGATCTCGCCGAGAATCCTGGCCAACACCTCCAGCTCGATGCCGGCGATCTGCGTGGCCTCGGTGCAGACGTCGGCCACCTGCTCGATGTCGGGAATCTCGCAGAGCAGCTTGGCGACCCGGTCGGCGGCGTTGATCAGCCGGGCGTACACGTCGGCCGGCTCCTTGCCGCCCAGGGTCGCGACCTGATGACAGTTGACCGCGGTACAGATGTGCTCGGGCAGTCCCCAGTGACCCAGCACCATTGCGGAGACTTCGGCGTGCGTGGCCTCGACTGCTTCGAGTTCCTCCTGGTCGGTGAACGGCCTGCCGTGCGGTATGTAGCGTGAGGCGATCGGTCCGTACTGGTCCGGGAATGCCTGGGTCAGCACGGGAATGCCGACGTCGGCCAGAAGGGCACAGACGAAGACCTCGTCGCGAACCCGTGGGATGACCACGTCGGCGAACCGGGCGCTGAGCACGGCCGTGGCCAGCGACCGTCGCCAGAAGTAGCCGCCGTCCAGGCCGGGGATCGACCGGCCGCCCATGGCCTCGATCAGGTACCGCCCCAGCACCAGCGAGCGGGTGCGCTTGGGCCCCAGCAACGTCAGGCTCTGGTGCAGCGAGGTGATCTTTCGGGCCACGCTGAACAACGCCGAGTTGACCAGCCGCAGGATCTCGCTGACCGTTCCGGGGTCCGCGGAGAGGAGCTTGGCCAGTTCGGCGTACTCGAAATCGGGATCCTGGATCACCTCGAGGAAACGCGTGACCACTTGAGGGACGGACGGCACGGCGGCCGACCGCTTCACGGCGTCGAGCACTTTGGCGTTCATGGACGTCTCCCGTGACGAACACAATCCCCCGACCTGCGTTCCCCGCTTGGTGTCATCGGTGGATCGAGCCTCGCAGTGAAGCCCTTTCAGCCCACTTTGGTCCGCTAATCGTCGGCGCCGGGCTCCGGGCGGTACCGCCGCGCCGGCAGCGGGCCGGGCCCGGCCGTGCCGGCCTACGGTGCGGTCAGCTCGATGATGTGGCTGCGCGGGCCGTCCACCTCGCGGAGGCCCAGGCGGACCGTGCGTCCGGCCAGTGCCGTGGCGCCCTGGAAGCGGTATTCGGCCGTCAGAGTCTCCCCGGGGGCCAGTGCGGGGATGACGCGGAACTGGCGGCTTCGTCCCGGTGCGGTGGCGAAGCTGCGCAGGCTCAACGGTTCTGACGTGCGATTGGTGATGCCATGCCGCAGGACCAGACGTTCACCCTCCCAGAACGCGAAGCCCCAGACGTCCACGTTGCGAATGCCCAGTTCGAGGGTCAGGGGAATCTCCACGTGGCAGGCGGGGTCGGTCTCGAAATCGACGACGGCCACGATCCGCTTGACGCCGGCCGGCTCGGTCTGCCCGTAGCGGAAACGCACGGGCTGCTCGAGCTGCCCACGCGGCGGCAGGCGCAGGCCGAACTGCTGGGGCCGGACTTCCCAGCCCGTGGGCGCGACCAGCGTCACCCGGCCGGTCAGCGCGTTCTTGCCCCCGTTGCTCAACCGGATGGTGTGGGTCTGCGGCAACAGGCTGTGCTCGACCTTGGCCGGCACGAGTTCGGCGGAGGCGACGAACTCGACCAGCCACCGCCCCACCTGGTCCACGAACACCGGCTGCGGGAAGAGGCGTACCCGGCGCCGCCCGTCGCTGCCCTCGGCCAGGGGGGTGACCCGCCCGAACAGGTCAATCTGACGCCGGGCCGAGCCGAGCTGGAGTTCGTGGGTGCGCCCTTCCGGCGGCGCCGAAGGGTCCCACAGGGCCAGAACGCTCTGGTCGGCATCATAGAAGGCCAGGGCCACGACGCCGTCGGCGAGTTCGAGACTCGGTCCGGGCGTCAGGTCGCGCAGCAGATCGACAATCGTGCGGTAGACGATGAAGGTCTCATCCGGTTCGGCCACCGGCCCGTTGACCGTTTGTCTGGTGCGCCACAACTGTGGCACGAAGGCCGTGTCCACGGCGGCATGTCGGGTGCGGATGATGCGCTCGGCGAACGTTCCCAGCCACGGGATGCGGGCATACTCCCCCGGCCGGGCGATCTCCACGTAGGCCGATACGCGGTCGTAGTTCAGTCGGCGATGACCCTTGACGTAGGGCCCGATCCAGTCGCCGTGAATCTCTGACCCGATACGCAGGGTGATCTCCTCGGCCGGCAGGGCCTGGTCGCCGGGGGCGTTGGATACGTCGCCCGGGACGACCAGCGACACGGTGTTGACCAGGGGAATCATCTCTCGCCGCACCTGCTGCAACACGCCGGGCAGCGCCGGGTCGTTGAAGGTCTGCCGGTCTCCGTCGGCCCCGATCTGCCAGGTCCGAAACACGCTGACATAGGGAGCGACCACGGCCTCGAGGTGCGGCTGCCAACCCGCCGGATCGTCGCCCAGGATGTCCAGCAGCGTCCGGGCGTAGCGACCGGCGCTCTGGACCAGGCCGGCCGGCGGTGCCCCCAGCACCCCGGTCAGCGCCACGCGGGTCTTGACCAGATCGTGCAACAGGCGGTCGGGATCCAGGGTTTGTGGCCCGGCGGGCTCGCCCGGGCCCGTCCGCGACCACACCGGATACTTGACCGCTCCCACCGACAGGGCCGACAGAAAGGAGAACTCGGTCTCCGGATCAGTGCGATGATCCGCGTCGAGCACGACACCGAAAGGCCTGGCCACGCCGGCGCTCCGATTGTGTTCGGCGCTGAGGTAGGCGAACCGAAGACGTCGGGTGACGGCGACCTCCTGACCGGTCCGGATGTCCAACTGCGAGTGGTACAGCCCGGGTCCCAGATCGGTCAGTGGTACGCTGACCGGCTCGGGCCGGCCGGTGGTCTGGATGGGAATAGCCGTCTCGTGGACCAGGCGCCCGTCGGAGGACCAGACGCTGAATGTGGCCGAGAGGCCCACGGCATCGTTGTCGGCCACGGTGATCTTCAGCACCGCCGGGTCGGGCTCGACGAAAAGGTTCGACGGATTCGAGGTGGCCAGCACGGCCCGCGGCAGCCGGTAGAGGGCGATGTCGTCGAACCAGGCGCCGGCGTCGAGGTCCTGCGGCTCGATGTGGCGGTGCGGTCGAGGCGTGTGGTCCCACACCTCGCGTTGCACCACCCAGGCGGTCAGCCCGATGGTTCTGGCCTGCGGCGGGCCGGCCGGCAGGTGGATCTCCACACGCTGCCATTCCTGGTCCGAATCCGCCCGCCCCGTGTCGCCCACCAGTCGGCCGAACTCCTGCGTGCCCGCGATGGGCAGGCCCCGGTGGTCCAGATAGTATGCGCTGAGGCAAGCCCGGGCCTGGGCCAGGTGGTCGGGACGGATCCAGCCGACGATCAGGTACTCGCTGTTGGGTCGCACCTGGGTGGCCGGTCCGCGATACCACAGAGCCACGTTCCGGCCATTGGTGCTCAGGTGCAGGGACGGCGGTGCCGTACGGCCGAAGTTCTCGTCGAACCGCCCGTCGGCGAAATGCGGGAAGAGCTTCCCTTCCAGCCGGTCCCAGTGCATGGGCGCCGGTTCGTAGTTGCCCAGACTCCGCTCGTCGAAGTCGAAACGGTGCACCACGCGGCGCAGTTGCAGCGACCGATCGGCGTCATCGGGCGACTGAGCGGCGCAAAGGTGCGCTCCGCAGGCCAGCCACGCCGCAAACGCGGCCGTGCAAGCCGGTAGAGCCCGGAAGCGCAGACCCATAGCGCGCCATGTTCGTCCGCACGGTGCCATTATCGGTGTTATCGGCGGACGGCGCTCCCGGATGGAGTGGGGCCTCGATTGTTGCCCGTCCGGTAACCGCGTACACTCCACGACTATCATGAACAATCTGTACGATACGCGGCGATACCTGACGAACTTCGAAGTTTCACGGGTGGGGCACCTGCTCACCGACGTGCTCGTCGTCGGTGGCGGCGTCGGCGGTGCCCGGGCCGCCATCGAGTCCGCCGCCTACGGCGACGTGATCCTCATCGCCAAACAGGGGGCCGAAGACTCGAACACCCTGAGGGCCCAGGGCGGGATCGCCGTCTGCGACGCTCCGGGCGATTCCTGGCAGCAGCATCTCGAAGACACGGTGCGGGTTGGCTGCGGGCTGGTATCGCCCAGGGCCGCCGAGACGATGGTCCGCGCAGGCCCCGCCCGAGCCAAGGAACTCGTGGACTGGGGGGCGCAGTTCGACAAGGCCGGCGGGAGTTGGGCCCGGACCCGCGAGGGCGGACACGGCGTCTCTCGCATCCTCCGGGCCCAGGGCGATTCCACCGGACGCGAGATCGGCCGTGTGTTGCTCGGCAAGCTCCGCAGCCTCTCCAACGTCCGCTTCTTCGAGCAATGCTTCCTGATCGACCTCATCACGGTGGACGGACGATGCGTGGGGGCGGTGACCCATCACCAGCGCTACGGGCACCAGATGATCTGGGCCAGGCAGACCATCCTGGCCAGCGGCGGCTGCGGGCAGATCTTCCGGGAATCGACCAACTCGCCCATCGCCACGGGTGACGGGCTGGCCGCCGCCTATCGTGCCGGGGCCATGCTGGCCGACGTGGAGATGGTCCAGTTCCACCCCACGACGTTGTACATCGCCGGCTCCACCCGGGCGCTGATCTCCGAAGCGGCCCGGGGCGAGGGAGCCTACCTGGTGGACCGTGACGGGCATCGGTTCATGCTCGAGTACCATCCCGACGGCGAACTCGCCCCCCGCGACGTGGTCAGCCGGGCCATCCGCGACCGGCTGCTCCAGACCGGCGGCACAAGCGTCTATCTGGACGTGCGGCACATCGGCCGTCAGCGCTTCGGCGAACGCTTCCCTTTCATCACCCGCCAGTGCGCGGAGTTCGGGATCGACGTCGGCAGCGACCTGATCCCGGTGAATCCCGGGGCCCACTACATGATCGGGGGGGTGGCGACCGACCTGGAAGCCCGGACGAACGTCCCGGGCCTGTTCGCCTGCGGCGAGGCGGCTTGCACCGGCGTGCATGGCGCCAACCGCCTGGCCAGCAACTCTTTGCTCGAAGGGCTGGTCTTCGGTGCCATCGCGGGCCGGACGGCCGGGCGGTCACTGGACATCGGCCCCCAGATCGGCCCTTCCAGCGGCGTCCGGAGTCAGAATCCGCCTTCACCCCGGACGACCCTGGACCTGGTGGACGTGCGGAACTCGCTTCGCAGCGTGATGTGGCGGAACGCGGGTATCGCCCGCAGCGGCGACCGCCTGCGCGAGACCGTCGAGATCATCGACTTCTGGGGTCGCTTCGTGCTGGACAAGACCTTCGACGACGCCGCAGGCTGGGAGACGCAGAACAAGTTGTCGCTGGCTCGGTTGATGGCCCAGGCCGCCGAGCTGCGTACCGAGTCGCTGGGCGTGCATTACCGGGTGGACGCTCCGCCGGACGCGGGCCAGGTGCCGCCAACGCATCTGACCGTCACCCGCTCCGACGACGGGCCGGTGTTCGAGCGCTGCCCCGTCGAGCTGTCACCGGCCGAGTGACCCGGGTTGCTACGGACTGTCGAACAGAATCCCGAACGTGGCCACGTCGGCCAGGTCGAGGTCCTCGTCTTCGTCTGCGTCGAAGGCGCTGAGGCAGTCTTCGGGGCAGCGCGGCGGCGTGGCCGTCACCGGGGCCTGTGGGCCGCCCAGGCAGTCGTACAGCGCGGCGAAGTCGGTCAGGTCCACGTGGCCGTTGTCGTCGATGTCTCCCGGCGAGGTTCCCGAGCAGGAGAACCGCGTCACCCGAAAGTCGTCGATCGCCGCTTCGACCAGTGATCCGCCACCCCGGTCCTCGGCCACGAAGCGCACCTTCAGTTGGTCCGACAGCGGGACACGATCCGAGACGACGAACTCGTGGTAATGCCATCCGCCGCCGGCCTCGGGGCCCGTGGGGCCGATCGTTTCGACCTCCTCCCATGTAGCACCGTCGTTGTTGGAGACCGAAACGACGAACTTGTCTTCGGCGGGGTTGGGGCCTTTATCGTTGCTGAACCAGCGCCAGTACGAAACCAGGGCCTCGCCGCACGTCACGGCAAACCTCGGCGAGGTCAGCGTCGTCTTGCCGTCGTCCACGTCGTAGTCACCGCTGCCGCTGCCCGCACGCCCGTCGGTCACCCGGCATAGGACTCCTGGAACGGGTGTGTGGTCGTCTTCGGGCTGGGCCAGTGTGCCTTCGGGGTCGGCCCGTTCCCAGATGCCCTTGGTGGCGTCATCGTCAATGTCGCCGACGGTCCAGCCGGTCTCGGTCTCCATCGGGTCCGCGAACAGAACCGTGCTGGAGACCAGCGCCGTCGCTTCGTAGGCGAACGTCGGGGCCGACGGCGGATCCAAAACGGTGCCGAAGGCGACCTCATCTGCACTGAGGTAGTATTCGTACCGGCTCAGGCACGGTGCGCCCGGCAGCGTGGCCTCGTAGGTGCCCAGCCCCGTCGTGCTCAGATCGACGCTGACGAACGGGGCAGCGTCGATCGAGTAGTGAAGCTGAGCGCTTCCGGGCACCGGCTCCGCCGCACCGAGCCCCTGAATCTGAACGGGGAACGTCGTGTCGGTCAGCGGCGGCACCATCTGCGGCCGACCGTCGGGGTAGCTGATCAGCAGCATGTCGGGCACATTGAAGTCCTCGTCCACGCCGCCGGCGCCGGTTCCGGGGGACGTGGCTCCCAAGCCCATGCCCCGCTTGGCGAACGCGCCCCAGAGAATGTCCAGGTTCACCGCGCCGTTGTTGACCATGTCCGCCTGAAGGAGCGCGTCGCGGGCCTGCAGGAAGTTGGGATTCACCACGCAGAGCTTCATCCCGTCGACCACGAGCTGCAGCATGATCTGGTTGCCCGCGAATCCGTAGCGGTCCATCAGGTTGGCCCGGCACTCCATCAGGGCCGCGCACCAGATCTCACCGGCGTTGTGCGGCTCGTCGGCCGTGTTGTCCACGTGGGGGTTCCGCGGGACCTCGGGCGGGTAGGCCTGTTGCGCGGGGTCGATGTCCTTGAAGGTCTGCGGGCACTTGTCCAGGTCGGTGCAGTACGGGAAGCGGCGAAGCCCGAAGTAGTAGTTGTCCACGTACTCCGGCCACCGCTGGTAGGCGACGAACGCGGCGAAAGGATAAGGCCCGTGTGGATCGTCGCCCGGTTCGGCGTTGAGGGCGATGGCCATGAAGTCGCTCCAGCCCTCAGCCAGAGCGGCCGGCTGCTGGCCCGCCGGACCACCCAGCAGCCGGATGGACAGGCCGTGCGTGAGTTCGTGAAACACCAGATCGGCGTCGAAGGCGCTGTCCCGGCCCGGATCGGGGTTGGTGAAGACATACATCTGCAAGCGGGCCGCGCTGCCGTCGGCCGCGCCGGTGCTGAAGTTGGCCGAGCTGGTGCCGCCGCCGTCCTGGGCATCCGCCTGGATGCGATCGCCGCCCACACCGCCCAGGCCGAAGTTGTCGAGCTGGAAGTTGCCGGCCGCCTCGTCGAAGCCCAACTCGTACAGGCGATCGTGGTACACGTTGCACAGGTAGAACAACTGGGTGACGGACGCGTTCGGGAAGGCGGGCGGGTCATGGATCTGGTGATCGGAGGGGAAGTCGAACGTCCGCCAGGGGTCGCCTTGCGGTCTGGGCACGTCCGGCTGGTCGTTGTTGTCCCAGTCCGTGTGGGCATCGACGTTGTTGCCCTGAGTCTCGTTGACGCCGTCGCCGATCCAGCCGGACGGGCTGAGCGGTGCGATCTCGGCGGCCGGTACGGCCTGCAGGACGCTCGAATCGAACGGGAATTGAAAGCCGTCCGGCGTGGTCGTGCCGGGTGATCCCGGCGCCGGACTGTCCGAGGGATAGACCCGGTAGCTTGCATCCTGGTTGGTCACCGAGTGCAGCCGGTCTTGCCGCCACAGCAGCGTTCCGTCAACCGCGTCAACGATGACCTCGTACACGTGCCCTGCGCCGCTCACCGGAAGGACGGCCTGCCAGGCGGGGCGCAGGTTCGTCCGGTTCAGCGGGAAGTAGACGGGCCGCAGTTCGACTTCCCCGGCGAAACCCTCCGGTCGCTCAAAGCGCCATGGATCGTCGGGCTGGATGGGTCGCTCGACCGCCTGCGGGTCAACGGATATCGTGATCCCCGCGCCGGATGCGGCCGCACGGACGGCCTCGATCGGCGAGAGGGCAAAGTCCGACACGGCAAAGTCGTCCGCGGGCCGATCCAACACCGTGCTGCCTATGCTGACGATCTCGCCCCATGGCGTCACGCCGGTCCGCAACACCGCGCCGAAAACACCGAGCCCCTTGTGCCGCTGCTGGAAGGTCAGATGGCGGACCCCGTTGTGCCGCGTGACGAAATCTCGTGACAGACGCGTGTCACTCAGCTCGGCCGCGTCAAACCCGAAGAGGTCGCGGTGCTCCGCGATGTAATCCGTGACGATTGCAATCGCGTCCACGGCGCCGGCGTTACGCCGACCGGTCAGGAATCGCGCCGTCGAGCCGACGTAGGCCGGCGTGCCGAGGAACTCGTGCCGGTCTGCGCGGGCGTGCGGCGGCAACGCACCCGGCCGCCCGGCAATGCGTCTGGGGACCTTCGGGGCGTCACGCCGGATGTCGTAGTCGGGTAGACCCCGGCCAGCGCTGTCCCAGCGATTGTCTGCCGGGTCGCAGGCCTGTGCTCCAGGTCGCGGCGGCTCCTCCGCGCTGGAGACCGACACGCCCACCGACAGCACGATCAGCGCAGATCGCCACAGTGCGCCCCGTGCTCTCCGACGGGCGGATTGCACGCCGTTCCCGGCGATTGCGTCTTGCCGGCACATGGCCCGACCGCTCTGCGGCTCGACGTCGGCGAAACGCCGACTCCGAGCCCTTCGCCTCGCTCAAGCGAACGTTAAAGAACATGTCGGCCGTACGTCCTGTCAGCAGAAAGCGTGCGATGCCGCGCACTCGCAGCCCGCTGAACCCGACCTACAGGGCGTATCATTCGGCCAGTGGGCGCATGCTAATCCGGCCCCTGCCCGGATTCAAGCGGCAAAAGGCCGACGGCCCGGCGGTACGCGCGGTATTCGGCCAGGGCGCCCAGGTCGATGTCGGCCCGGACGGCGCCGGTCTGACCGTCCGGCAGGACGCGTTGGATGCGGTCGATGTGCGGCCGGTGCCCGGGGTCGCAGATCGACCCCGCCCCGCAGGTGTAGTACGTGCGGCGACATCGGTGAGCCGGTTGCGATGCGTCGTCCCGGGCCAGGAAGGTCTCGTTGTGCCGTCCCTCCGCCCAGTCGCTGACCACGACCGCCAGGGCGCTTTCCATCGCCCGCGTCAGGGCCAGACTCAGCCACAGCGTGTGGGCGTAGGGAATGTGTCGGTCAGAGGGGACGGCCGTCATGGCCGGCACGCAGAGCACGTCCACGGCGCCGACCAGCTCGCGGGCCAGCTCCGGCCGCCACAGATCGCCACAGATCAGCACGCCGACGCGCACGCCGTCGAGCTCGAATATCCCCGGTCCCTGGCCGGACGAGCGGCGGTCGGCCTCGAGCGAGAACAGTGTCCGCTTGTCGTACCGACCGACTTCCCGGCCTTGCCGATCGATCACGAAGCAGGAGTTCCGCGGCCGGCCCGGCGGCATGGGTTGCTCGACGCTGCCTCCGATCACGTTGACCTCGCAGGCCCGGGCCAGGTGGCCCAGAAACTGCCGAACGCCGGCGGCGTGGTCGGCCACCGGGTCACCGGCCCGACTGCCGACCCCGAGGGGCACCGGGGCGAAGGCTTCCGGCAGCACGACGAGATCGAGCGGCGCGTTGGCCACCAGACCCTCGACTACCCGGCGCAGCATCAGCATGTTGGCTGTGGCGGCCTGCGCCCCGCCCGCGCCGCCCTCCGGTTTGAGCTCGGGCTGCAGGGCGGCGATTCGTACGTGGCGGGGTCCGGGTTGGGCAGGCACGGGCGGTCGCCCCCCTTCCGTGCTGGGGCAGGTCGGGAAATCCTGCTACAATTCCGGATTATGGCTGCCTCGGGGCCGGCAGGTCAAACGGGAAAGCGCTCCAGAACGGTGGCTGACGCTCGCCCGAGGGTGCCTGGCGACGACGATCGGCAGGATCGGGAATTCGCCGACCGAGTAGACGATTGTACAGGGTGATGACAGAACTACCGCTGCCAGAGCGACAGACTGTTTCCACGTGGCGTCGCTACGGCTGGCCCGCGCTGATCCTGCTGGTGGCCGCCGTAGTCTACGGAACCTCGCTGCGCCCCTTCGCCAAAGGGCTGGACTGGTCGGACGACTATGCCCAGGCCCGTCGGGAATCCGCGGAGTCCGGACGGCCGTTGCTGATCGAGTTCTTCTCGCCCAGTTGCCCCTATTGCAGCCACATGGAGCGCGACACGCTGGTCCGTTCCGAGGTCAAGGAGCTGCTGACCTCGTTCGCCCGCGTCAGGGTCAACGCATGGGAAGCTCAAGAGCTCTCGACCCGCTACGCCGTGGACGCCGTGCCGGCCTACGTGGCTCTGGATGCCAACGAGCGGCTGATCGCCCGAGTCGAAGGATACCTGCCGGCCGACGAGTTCAATGAGTTCCTCCGGCGAGCCCTCGAGGCCGCCCCCACTCCGCGGGCGCCGTAGCTCCGCTCGCCCGATTCCCCTCGCGTTACCCGGTGCGCGAGGCATTGCCATGCCGTTTCCTCCGTTTCAGTGCCCGGCTCCGAATCCGGCTTATTCGAATTCGTCCACCGCCTTGAGCAGCGCACGGGTGATCCCCGGTTCAGCCTCGCCGTGTCCGGCCTCCTCGACGATGATCAGTTTCGACTTCGGCAGCAGCTTGTGCAGCCGACGTTTCATGTGTTCGAGCAGCGCGGTCCTCGCCCAGCCGCCAGGCGCAGCCGCATTCAGGGCACACGGTTGCGCCGTCCGCCGCGTCGGTCGGCAGCAGCCGCAGGTCGTACCCGCAGTGCGGACAGCGGGAGTACTTGAGCATCGCCGCCGCCACCTTCCCGAAGCGCGACCGCTTTATGCCATACCAGATGATGAAGGGAATACAACACAGATACGCCAATCCCGCGAACCTCGCCAGGGGGTCGCGGCCGATGTCGCCAGTGATGACCGAGTGCACGAACAGACCGATCACCAGCAGCGCGCCGGCCATCCCACCAATCAGCGCAGCGCGTTCCCTGGTCTTGATCCTGACGCCTTCCTCCTGCGCGATTGCCCGCAGGACGTCGGCTTCGATCACGCTCGGTTGATGCAACACGTAGATCGCAACCGGGTCAAGCTGCGTCACCCTGCGCCCGCGGGCGTCCCCGATATGCCCGGCCCGCTGGGGTCGAGGTTCTTCTTTCTCAGCCACTGCCCTGACCTCCGGCGGCCTGAATATCGTCCAGTCGCCAGGCGCAACCGCATTCGGGGCAGACGGTTGCGCCGTTCTCGGGAGCCGTCGGCAGGCCGCGAATGTCGTAGCCGCAGTGCGGGCAACGCAGGTGCTCGAGCATGATCGCACAGACGCGTTTGGCCCGCGCCCGGCGACCGCTGCGCCAGAACTGCACCGCGCCGATCGCGAACACCGTGAGGTTCACCGGCCACAGGACGCGCTCGACCGCATCGACGCCGGTGCGGCGGACGATCTTCCAGACCACAAGAAACACGACGCAGCCCAGAAACGCGGTCACGCAGGCCACGTACCCGATGCGCTGCCACCTCGGCATCCCGAAGCCCACCTCCTCGGCGATGCCGCGCAGCACGTCGGCCGGCATCACGTCATGCCGGCGAAGCAGGTGCAGCTCCCACGGATCGAGCAGGGTTACAGACCGCCCCCGAGCGTCCCGCAGGCGCGACTGCCGTGAAGAAGTGGACTGTTGCTCCTCGACCATACGCCGCACGGTCACTTGGCGGCCCCAACACCGAAATACCCCGACCTCGACGCCGCACGCCCGCCATGCGACCGGTCGGGCCTGTCCGGGATTATTATGCCCTCTTTCCCATCCCGAGATGTTCTACTTCACCACTTCTTACCCAATCCGACGCTTTCAAACGGCCACCGGCTCCACACCGGGCGACTCGGACCGCAGACCCGACACATCGGGCTTCACGCGGTCCCCCGTGTCTTCGGCTTCGGCAGTCGTTTGGCCAGAAATCGACCGGTGTAGCTTTCGGGCTTGGCCGCCACCTGTTCCGGCGTGCCCTCGACGACGATGTGCCCGCCGCCGTCGCCGCCCTCGGGGCCCAGGTCGATTACCCAGTCGGCCATCTTGATCACGTCCAGGTTGTGCTCGATCACCAGAACGGTGTGCCCCAGGCCCACCAGCCGGTTCAGCACGTTGAGCAGGTGGTGCACGTCGGCGAAGTGCAGGCCCGTGGTCGGCTCGTCCAGCACGTACAGCGTGTGGCCCGTCGGCGGCTTGCCCAACTCGGCCGCCAGCTTCACCCGCTGGGCCTCGCCGCCGGAAAGCGTGGTGGACGACTGGCCCAGCGTGACGTACCCCAGCCCGACGTCCATCAACGATTGCAGCAGCCGGCGGATCTTGGCGAAGTTCTCGAAGAAGGCCGTCGCCTCCTCGACCCGCAGGTCCAGCACGTCGGCGATGTTCCTGCCCCGGTACCGCACCTCCAGCGTCTCCCGGTTGTAGCGTGTGCCGCTGCAAGCCTCGCAGGTGACGTACACGTCCGGCAGGAAGTGCATCTCGATGCGCTTGGTGCCCTGACCCTGGCACTGCTCGCACCGCCCGCCCTTGACGTTGAAGCTGAACCGGCCGGCCGTGTACCCCCTGATCTTCGCCTCCCGCGTCCGGGCGTAGAGGTGCCGGATCAGGTCGAACACACCCACGTACGTCGCCGGGTTGCTCCGCGGCGTCCGCCCGATGGGCGACTGGTCGATCTCGATTACCTTGTCCACCTGGGCCGCGCCGACCAGTCGCTCGAACGCCGCCGGCCTGGGCCCCGATCCGTTCAACGCCCGGCGCAGAGCCCGCAGCAGAATCTGCGACACCAGCGTGCTCTTCCCGCTGCCCGAAACGCCGGTCACGCAGACGAAGCAGCCCAGCGGAAAGCGGACCCGGATGTCCTTCAGGTTGTGGGCCCGCGCCCCGATCACCTCGACGCGGCGCTGCAGATCGACCGGCCGGCGCTCGTCCGGGACGGGAATCCGGTACCGCCCGCTGAGGTACTTGCCCGTGATCGAGCCCTCGCAGGCCACCACGTCCTCGATCGTCCCGGTCACCACGATCTCGCCGCCGCGGGCACCCGCCCCCGGGCCGATGTCGATGATGTGGTCCGCCGAGCGGATGATCTCCTCGTCGTGTTCGACCACCAGCACGGCGTTGCCGGCCTCGGCCAGCCTGTCCAGCGTCGCCGCCAGACGCTGCGAGTCGCGCTGGTGCAGCCCGATGGTCGGCTCGTCCAGCACGTAGCAGACCCCGATCAGCCCGCTACCGATCTGCGTGGCCAGGTGGATACGCTGCCATTCACCGCCCGACAGCGTACTGCTGGCCCGATCCAGCGTGAGGTACTCGACGCCCACGTCGCAAAGGAACTGCAGCCGTTGGCGGATCTCGCGCAGGATCGGATCCGCGATGATGCGCCGCTCACCCTCGAATTCGAGCGAGGCGAACAGGGCCCGGGCCGCCTCCACGCTCAGCCGGCAGATCGAGGCGATATCGCTTTCCCCGATCATCACCGACAGTGCTTCGCGGCGCAGTCGCGTGCCGCCGCAACCTTCGCACGGCGACTCGCTCAGAAACGTGTGCAGCCGTTGCTTGACCGACTCCGACTCCGTCGTCTCCCAGCGCCGCCGAAGATTCGGAATCACGCCCTCGAACGACGCTCCGTGCGACTCGCGATCCTCCTCCGTCGTGCCCTCCAGCAGGATTCGCCGAAACTCAGCCGGTATGTTCCGGTACGGCACGTCGGGGCACACGCCGAAGTGCTCGCAGAACTCCCGGATGGTAGCCGCGTACACCGCGGCCATTCGTTTGCCGCCCTGACGCCAGGCGGCGATCGCCCCGTCGGCCAGACTGCGCGTTTTGTCCGGAACGATCAGTTCCGGGTCGAACTCCAGCACCGTGCCCAGCCCCGTACAGGCCGGGCAGGCCCCATACGGCGAGTTGAAGCTGAACAGCCTGGGGGACAGTTCCGGCAGGCTAACCTCCGGATGGTCCGGGCAGGAGAACAGCGAGCTGTAGCGCGTGTCCGTGAACCGTTTGCCGTCGGACCCGGCCACCGACAGGATCACGCCGCCGCCGGCCAGACGCATGGCCAACTCGATGCTGTCTGCCAGACGCGTGCCGATGTGGGGCTTCACCGTCAGACGGTCCACCACGACTTCGATGGTGTGGTTCTGCCGGGCGTCCAGAGCCGGCAGGTCTTCCAGCATGACTACCCCACCGTCGATGCGCCCGCGGACGAAGCCCTCGCGAACCACGCGTTGCAGCACCTTGGCGTGCGTGCCTCGTTTGCGGTGCACCAGTGGAGCCAGCACCATCAGCCGGCCGCCCTCCTTCAGGCCCAGCGCCGTGTCCACGATCTGGGCCGTCGAATGACGCTCGATCGGACGCCGGCACTCCCAGCAACGGGGCTGGCCCACACGGGCGTACAGCACCCGCAGAAAGTCGTACACCTCGGTGGCGGTGGCCACCGTGGAACGCGGGTTGGCCGAGACGTGACGTTGTTCGATGGCGATCGTCGGGCTGAGCCCCTCGATCCGGTCCACGTCCGGCTTCTGCATCTGCTCCAGGAACTGCCGGGCATGGGGGCTCAGCGACTCGACGTACCGTCGCTGCCCCTCGGCGTAGATCGTGTCGAACGCCAGGCTGCTCTTGCCCGAGCCCGACAGTCCGGTGATGACCGTCAGCCCGGCGCGCGGAATCTCCAGACTGACGTTTTTGAGGTTGTGCTGTCGGGCCCCGATAACCCGGATGACCTTGGGCTCGGACACGGTGGCCTCCGCCTATCGGTCGGGAGTCTTTTTTGCCCTGGTGCGCCGCTGCGAAACGTCCCATTGCCTGGAGGGCAAATGGTTCACCATAGCCCGCCCCTGCGCGAATGACAACGGTCCCGCGTCGCGATCCCGCCCTCTGTACGGTGGAGACGGCCCGCTTTTCTGGCCGATGAACGGTGAAACGGCCCGTTGTGGATTCTTGTGTGTCCGGAGCGATAATCGCCCTCCGGTTGGACGATTTCGGGTATCAAACGTATAATGACTTGCGCGACCGAATCGATCTGGGCCGATACTCAACGGCGGACGGCCGGGGGCCATGCCTCGGCGTGCAGATCGGGTGGCCCAGCTCCGGTGCCGTCTCCGATCCCCGATGCCCTTCCCGGCTGTCGGCGGCAGAGAATTGCTGGCTCACTTGAGGGAGATGCCATGTACGTCAGGTCTCGTGGCCTAAAGCGAAACTGGCTGTTTGTTGCACTACTGGCCGCCTGGATGGCCGCTCCGGCGGCATCGGCCGTCGAGGACGCTAAGGTCGCTTCCGGTTCGCCCCAGCTTTGGCAGGAGACGGTGCGGCAGGTCAAGGTCGGCGATTTCGCCGACGCCGCGGCCAAGATCGGCACGCTGGAAAGACTGGGCCCGGGCGGCGCCCGGGTGGCCGACTGGCTCCGCGACTGGCAGCAGACGGAACAGCGCCGCCGGGAAATGACCCGGGCCGACTTCGACAAATACATCACCTGGGGCAAGGAACGGCTGGCCAAGGGACAGATCGAGAAGGCCCTGGATTGCGCCGGTCGGGCCTTCGAGAACACCGCCGACAAGAAGACCTTTCTCACCGAGCCCTGGCTTCTGGAGCTCAAAGAGGCCGCCCTGGCCCGCGCTGCTGAGCTGCGCGAGCAGGAGGACTGGCTCAAGGCCCACGCGGTTTACTACGACCTGTCGGCCATGTTCGAGCACGACAAGGAACTCAAGCGACTCCGGCGGGAGTGCCTCACCCATGCCCGCTTCGAGGTCATGTACAAGCCCGATGAGTCCGAGCCGACCCGGCGCAGGTGGGAGGAGTATCTCCAGGGCATCGAATGGCGCATGGTTCGCTCCGCCCTGTACCGCATCGACCGCAACTACGTCAGCGACGTCGACTTCCGCGAGCTGACCGTCGCCGGGCTCGAGCAACTGGTGCTGCTGGCCCGCTCCGGGGCCTTGCAGCAGGTGTTCGACTCCCTGGCGGATGAATGGGACCGCGAGCAGTTCATCCAGCGCGTCGAGGAGCGCATCGGCCAGGTCCGCCGGATGGACAGCGTCAGCTTCAGCGACGCCATCAAACTGTTCCGCCGGGTGATGAAGATCAATGAGGAAACGGTCAACCTGCCCGAGGCCCTGATCGTCAGCGAGTTCATGAACGGAGCCCTGGAGACGCTCGACGAGTTCACCGCCATGATCTGGCCGGTCGAGTACCGCGAGTTCAACAAGCACACCCGCGGCGATTTCATCGGCGTCGGCATCAGCATCTCGCGAGTCAACAACGAGATCGTGGTGGTCACACCACTCGAGGATTCGCCCGCCTACCACCAGGGCATCATGGCCGACGACGTCATCGTCAAGGTGGACGGGCAGAGCACCGAGGGCATGAGCCTCACCAAGGCCGTCGAAACCATCACCGGACCGATCGACACCACCGTCGTGCTCACCGTCCGGCGCAAGGTGGACGGCCAGGACCAGGAGATGGTCTTCCCCCTCAAACGCAAGATGGTGGTCATCCAATCGGTCAAGGGCTTCCGCCGCGACCCGAACGATCCCCAGGGCTGGGACTTCATGATCGATCCGGAGACCGGCATCGGCTTCATCCGCGTCGTGGCCTTCCAGGACAACACCGTCGAGCATCTCCGGGCCACGATCGAGGAACTGCAGGCCAAGGCGGGGCTGCAGGGCCTGATCCTCGATCTGCGCTTCAACCCGGGGGGCCTGCTTCGGTCGGCCGTGCAGATGACCGAGCTGTTCCTGCACAAGGACGAGAAGATCGTCAGCACCAAAGGGGACGGCACTCGCGAGTACCCCATTTACGCTCAGCAGACCGGTCCGTTCGTCGACCTGCCTCTCGTCGTTCTGATCAACGGGTCCAGCGCCAGCGCCTCCGAGATCGTGTCCGGTGCTCTGAGGGACCACCACCGGGCAACCATCATCGGCGAGCGCACCTTCGGAAAGTTCAGCGTCCAGAACCTCGTGCAACTCGATGGCAGTGACGCTCACTTGAAGCTCACCACCGCCGCCTATTACCTGCCCAGCGGCAAGTCGCTGCACCGCACCGAGGACGCCAGCGAGTGGGGTGTCGAGCCGGATATCGCCGTGGATGTCGTCCCCAAGGAGCTGTTCAAGATCCTGATCAAGCGTCGCGACACGGACGTCATCGCCCGTCGGGACACTTCGGGCACCGCCACCGACGGTGCTGACACGGCCCCCGGCTCAGCAGCGGACGTGCCGTCCACGCCGAAGGTGGAACTCGGCGACACCCAGGTGGCGCCCTCCGATGGCGACCGGCCCGACGCCGACCAGGCTGACGACGAGCAGCCGCCAGACGCCGAGAAGGACGACGATCCGCTCCCCGCCGACCCGAACGACCGCCCCGAGATCGACCCGCAGATCGAAGCCGCCCTGTTGGTCATGCGCGTCCAGCATCTCGCCGGGCAGAACCCGCAACTTGCCTTCCAGTCGCCGGAGACCGCCGAAGCCAGGCCGTGAACCCCTGATTTCCGTCGCTCCGCCCCGGTGAGCGGCTCTCGATCTTCCTGTCGAGCTGAAGTCTCGATTCGTCATCTGTCTCTTATTCGGGCGCCCTGGTGGCAGTGGCTTGTCACCACGCCTTCCGAGATGAAGTATCGAGCGATTCTCTGTTCCATGGTCGGGCGCCTTGCTGACAGAATTGTGTCAGTGCGAAGGTTGCATCGACGCACCGAGAATCCTAGGTGACAGAGCGGTGTCAACGTTTCCGCATCGCTTTTACCCGGTTTTTGTCTTCGGTCCTTGAATCGCGAGTGGCCGTTCGCTACGATTGCTGAAAGAAAGAGGCCGGGCGAGTCAGCCAGGGAGCTCTGGCGGCAGGGTCGGTCAGGTGGAGGAGAAGGAGAAACCTTCGATGAGTCGGGGCATCCTGAGTCTATGCGTCGTTGCCTGTTTGATGATCTGCTCGGCCGCAAGCGCCGGTACGATTGTCCAAACCCAGCCTTTTGGCCCGAGCACGCCTAACTATCAGGCCGCGCTCACGTTCAACCAGTACGACGACAGTACGTACGCGTTGGACTCCGTCGAGGTCATCTTCGATCTGACGATCGGCGGCGGCCAATTGATCCTGGACAACGACGGCGTCGATCCGGCGGCCGGTTCGTTCGAGCTCGGTGCTCAGGGAGTCATCAGTTCGACGGATGTGACTCTGCTGGACGCCGGTTTCGGCCACATCCCCGCGGATCTGTTGGTCGCCACCGGCGATACGTTCAACCTGGCTGGGAACGTCGGCGACGGCGCCAATGACTTCGACCCCAGCCCGCCGGACGGTCTGGCCTACACGGGTGTCGCCGGAAACGACGGCTCCTCGGGCTTCGTGAATCCGACCCTCTTCGGGGGTGGCGACACGGGCTACATCGGGCTCGGAACCTTCGACGTCACCGCGGGCCTGACCCAGTGGGTGGATTACGGCAGTGTTGGCGGTATCGAGTATGCCGTCAATCCCGTGGACGCCGAGGGCTTCGTGACGGTGATCTACAACTACACCATTCCCGAGCCCGGCACCCTGGCCCTGCTCGGGTTCGGCGGCCTGGCAGTGCTGCGCAAGCGCCGATCCTGACGGTGCTCATGCTGAATGAGTTTACTCCGGGTCGTCCCCTTCAGTCGGAGAGGACGACCCGGTTTCTGCGCTGTCGGTGCTCGGCTGACTTCATGACCGCCTACCTTGTCCCCGCCGGGCGCGTTCGGCAAGCGCCCGGGAGCTGCACCGGTCAGCGCCCAACTGACGGGAACGCGAGCGTCGTCCGTGAAGGCGGTGGACGGGTTCAGCATCACACCTCGGCATCCATCAGCCCCCCGGGGCCACAGCAAGCCGGCCCGTTGCCCGATCAGGACGGCTCATACGGAACCGTCCTCGCGATGTAGCTGCCGCGAGCGACGCTCGGCATGAATGCTGGTTGAGCACGGAACCATGAACCGGCTGGTGCTCTGAGTCCGGTGGCTGGGCCTCAACGTGATCGTCCTGGCTTGGGCGGTCCCGGCGGCCTGCGCCGGGACTATCCATGTGGACGACGACGCCCCGCCGGGGGGCGACGGTCTCACCTGGAACTCGGCCTTCACCGATCTCCAGGACGCGTTGGACGCCGCCACGAACGGCACGCAGATACGCGTGGCCGAGGGAATCTACAGGCCCGATCGCGGGAGCGGCGACCGCACGGCCACCTTCCAACTGCTCGGCGGCGTGGCCCTCTACGGCGGCTACGCCGGGTTCGGAGCCCCGGACCCCGACGCGCGGGACGTGAATGCCTGCACCACCACTCTCAGTGGCGACCTGGGCTGCGATGATGGCCCCGACTTCACCAACATCGCGGAGAACAGCTACCACGTGGTGACCGGCAGCGGGACCGATCCCAGCGCCGTCCTGGATGGCCTGACCATCGAGGGCGGCAACGCCGACGGCTACGAATCGTCCCTCGGTTACGGCGCGGGCCTGTACTGTTGGAGCGGCAGCCCGACGCTGGCCAACTGCACCATCCACCGGAACTGGGCCGCGGACCGGGGCGGTGGGATGTACAACCAGTTCGGCGCTCCGACCCTCACCGCGTGCACCTTCACCGGGAACCGGGCTGCCTACGGCGGCGGCATGCGCAACCACGGCGGCAGCCCGACTCTCAGCCGCTGCGTCTTCCTGGACAACACTTCGGATTACGGCGGCGGGATGTACAACTACTCCGCCGCCCCGACGCTGAACGGCTGCACCTTCCGACGGAACTGGGCCCTGTTCGGTGGCGGAATGTACAACGACGACGGCAGCGTCACGCTGGTCAACTGTCTCTTCAGCGGAAACGAAGCCGCATCCGATGGCGGCGGCCTGTGGATCCTCAATAACGGCAGCAGCCCCGCCGTGATCAACTGCACCCTGCGCGAGAACCATGCGGACGGAGGCGGCGGCGGGATATGGATCATCGACTTCGCCGATGACATGACCGTCGCAAACAGCATCCTATGGGGCAATCACGACAGCGGCGGAACGGACGAGTCGGCCCAGATCACCAGGCAGAACGGCGACCCTACCTACATGAGCTACTGCTGTCTCCAGGGTTGGACCGGGGACTGGGGCGGGGTCGCCAACGCCGGTGACGATCCCTTGTTTGTCGACGGCGACGGACCGGATCAGGTCCCCGGAACCGCCGACGACAACCTGCGACTCGCCGCCGGTTCGCCCTACATTGACTCCGCCGACAACCAGGCCGTGCCCCTCTGGGTGACAACCGACCTGACCGACGCTCCGAGGTTCCAGGACGATCCCGTCACCGCCGACAGCGGCAGCGGGGCTCCTCCCCTCGTGGACCGAGGCGCCCACGAGTACGACCCGGCCGACTGCAACGGCAACGGCCTCCCCGACGTCCAGGACCTCGCCGGCGCCACCAGCCAGGACTGCAACACCAACGGGACCCCGGATGAGTGCGACGTCTCCCGCCTGGACTGCAACACCAACGGGACGCCCGACGACTGCGAACCCGATTTCGACGGCGATTCCACGCCGGACGATTGCGATCCGGACATGGACGGCGACGGAGTGCCCAACACCGCCGACCTATGCAACTTCACCCCGCCCGGGCAGGACGTCAACCCGCTCGGCGGGCCGATGGGCGACCTCGACGACGACTGTGACGTGGACCTGGACGACTACTTCTTCTTCCAGGTCTGCCTGTCGTTGTCCGGCCCCGGCGGCAACCCCGGCTTCCAGGACTGCTTTGACGTCTTTGACTTCGATCACGACGCGGACGTGGACCTGGCCGATTTCGCCGGCTTCCAGCGAGCTCCCTTGCACTAGCCGCGCTGCGTCTCAACCCGGCCCATCTGCCGTCCAGCCACGGTCGACTCATCCGATGCCGGACCGTGCCGGACCGCGGCAGGCGGCTCCCAGACCTCCGGTTGGGCAGAATTCAGCGTACCGCCCCGCCGAGGCCGCAGGCCTGCGGCGCCACGGCCGGGCCTCCCCCGGGGTGCGTGACGGTTTAGGTAGGTGCCCCTGGCAGCTTGCCTGCCAGTGTGTGTGCTCCAGGCGCCCACCCGAGAGACCGCACGGGCGGACGAGCCGCCCGTGGCGCCCCAAACCGAATGCCGCCGGAAGTGTCACGGCCCCCCTGCTCCGGCCGGCCCGCTGGGGGGCTGGCATCCCGGCGGGCCCGCCCGTACAATTTTTGATTCGCCGTTTCCGGTATGTGCGGCCCCGCAGTGCCGGCGCCGCATCACCGGCCTGAAGAACTTCGAGAGCCTTCGACAGCGGGCGGGAGGATTCCATGGCAGTCTTTGGCGTTCAGGATTACCGCAACATTGCGCTCGTCGGGCATGGCGGCGCCGGGAAGACCACGCTCGCCGAAGCCTGTCTCCTCCGGGCCGGCGTCACCAAACGGCAGGGCAGCGTTCCGGATGGCACTTCCATCCTCGACTACATGGACGAGGAGAAGGAGAAGGGTTGCTCGTTGGACTCGGCCGTGTGTTCGATGGTACACGGTGGCAAGCATATCAACCTGATCGATACGCCCGGCTCGACCGACTTCTGTGGGCAGGCCATCGTTTCCCTGGCCGCCGTTGAGACGGCGGTCCTGGTGGTCTCGGCTGGGGCGGGCATAGAGGTCAACACCCGCAAGATGATGCAGCGGGCGGGCGATTTCGGCTTGGCCCGTATGATCGTGATCAACAAGATCGACGCGGAGAACGCCAATCTCGAGGAGCTCTTTGAACAACTCCGCGAGGTCTTCGGACCCGAATGCGTGCCGATCAATCTCACCTCGGGCAACCGATCGGCCGTGGTGGACTGTTTGGCTGGAGGCGGTGGCGACGTTGATTTCGGTAGCGCCGGATCGGCCCACGAAGCAGTCCTGGAGGCGATCGTCGGTGTCGATGACGACCTGATGGAGAAGTACCTTGGCGGCGAGGCCGAAGAGGCCGCCGTCCTGGCCGAAGCCCCTGCGGCCTTGGCCGCCGGCGTGATGGTCCCCATCCTGTTCACCAACGCAAAGGACGGGGTCGGCGTCTCCGAGTTGCTCGACGCCATCGTCAGGCTGGCTCCGGACCCGACCGTCGGCAAGAAACGCGTCCTGACCGACGGCGACAGCGAGACGGAGATCGTCCCTTCCGCCGAGGGTGCCTTCCTGGGCCAGGTCTTTAAGAACGCCACCGATCCCAAGAGCCACATCAAGTACTCGCTCATCCGCGTCTTGAGCGGCCGCCTGACCAGCGACCAGAGCATCAAGACGCTGGCCGAGCATAAGGGCATGCGCCCGGGGCAGATCCTGCGCTTCCGTGGCATGGAACACGAGGACCTCGAAGCCGGTGTCGCCGGAGATATCATCGCCCTGGCCAGACTCGACCTGCACATCGGCGACGTGGTCTACACGGCCAACGGTGGCAAAATCCAGATGCCCTCGGTGCCTAACCCCATGTTCGCCCTGGCCATCGAACCCAAGGCCAGAGGCGATGAGGACAAGATATCGGCCGCCCTCAAACGCTTTGCCGACGAGGACCCCTGTTTCAAGGTCGATCGAAGCACCGCCACCAAGGAGATGGTCGTCCGCGGCGTCGGCGACATGCATCTGCGAACGGTCCTGGCCCGCATGGCCCACTACTACAAAGTCGACGTCGAGACCCACACGCCCAGGATTCCTTATCACGAAACCATCACCGCCGGCGTCAATGACGTTGAGTACACCCACAAGAAACAGACGGGCGGGGCCGGTCAATTCGCACGCGTGGTGGTCAACCTCGTCCCCGCGGAACGTGGCGAGGGATACGAGTTCGTCGACAAGATCTTCGGCGGGGCCATCGATCAATCTTTTCGGCCCAGTGTGGACAAGGGTGTCAGGGCCCAGATGGCCGAGGGCGTGCTGGCCGGCTACCCCGTTGTCGACGTGAAGGTCGAACTCATCGACGGAAAGACACACCCGGTGGACAGCAAGGACATCGCCTTCCAGATCGCCGGGCGGGGGGTCTTCAAGTACGCCTTTATGAAGGCCAAGCCGGTCCTCCTGGAGCCGATCGTGACCGTCGAAGTCACGGCCCCCACCGAGAACGTCGGTGATCTCCAGGGCGACCTGGCGAGTCGGCGAGGGCGGCCGCAGGGCCAGGATGTCCTACCAGGGGGCTTTGCCGTTATCCGGGCACTGGTGCCGTTGGCTGAACTGGCCGAGTACCACTCACGGCTGTCCAGCATCACCGGCGGGCGCGGCAGCTACGCGATGGAGTTCTCACACTACGAGACCGTGCCCAGTAACGTCCAGCAGCAGATCGTGGCCGCGGCCCGCAAGCCGACGGAGTAGAAACGGTCCCGGTCGGGGTTGTCCCGGAACCACCCGCCGCGGTGTCGCGAAATGTTGATCTAACTTGCTTTTTTCCGTTCTCAGTTCTGATGCCGCCCCTGGAGACCCTGGAAAGCCGTTTTTCTCGGAATTTGATTTGCCTCGCGCACGTAGCAGGTCTAGACTTTCTGCGGTTTGAGAGATAGCAGACCACCGCCTTCGGCGTGTGCAATAGAGCTTTTCCCCTCCGGAAAGCACCGGGCTGATCCCTGAAAAAAGGATTGCCCGGTGTTTTCTTGCGCTTCCGGCTTCTGCCTCCCCGGCCAAGTGGAGCGGACGGCTGCGGCAAGGTGATACCGGTTCCGCCATGAGCTTGCCGATTCACGAGCCGCGGGCTTCGGCGCGGCCTATGTCCTCAGAGAGATGCCGATTCGGCGGGCACTCAACCGGCATGAACGGACTGTAAGAGGTATGAGAAGGCTGGCCGGGATCGCCTGTCGAGGTCTGCCCGCTTCCCTCTCCCACGCAGCCGATAGGCTCCGGCCGAGCGGCGCCCCGATCCGCGTTCCTGCCCAGCCGACAGGGACAGACATGTTGCCCCGGGATTCGACCCGCGGCCCTCACAGGCTTTCGACGAACAGAGAACGCTTCCGCAAGGTGCGTACGCAGTTGCGGATCGTCTCGGCCACCTCCTCGCTCTGCTGCACGCCCTCGATGCGGATCGTTCGATCACTCACGTCCGTGCTGAGCACTTCGACCGAGCCAACCCCTAAGATCATTCCTACAAGAGACTTGTGGACTCGGACATCGTCGACGCGGATCAGTTCGGTCTGATCGATGGTCCGGCTGAGAATCCCGCGGTCGATGAACAGACGCTCGCTGGTCAGCCGGTATCGTTGGGCGAGAACGGCGCGCAGGACCCGGCAGGCGATGTACGCGCCCAGGCACAGGATCACGATCAGCACGATTCCAAACGCCGTGCGTCCGCTCAGAGCCTCCCACTTGGCGGCCATCCAGCCCATGAGCGCCGCCAGGAGCACCGAGCCGGCAGACCACGCCGCGATCAGCCCGGCGAAGTGCTTCCAACTGGTTCGCCCGCTCCAGAGCACCTCCTCGTCCGGTGCCGCGGCCCGGTTCGGCCGCTGCCCCGGCCCTGTGGCAGGAGACTGTGCCCCAGTCGGGCTCGGCGTGGCGTCGGGCTGGCGCGGGCTGTGCGGCGGCTGGTCATCGTTGCCGTCGTGACGCGACGGCGTCCGGTTCGCGGCTGAGTCGGAGTTCTGTTCGTTGGCCATGCTGGCTTCCTCGCCGGAGCGTCGGCCCCAGGCGGCTCATATCATACTCCGCCTGCTGGCCCGCGGCACCGTGATTTTTCGCCTTGACAACCCGCGGGCGGGTTCTTAAATGCGCTCGCCGTTCTCGGCATCCCTCGGGTGCGAGGTTTCGGGGCATGGCCGCCGCAGTCGAAGCGGTGACCGCACGGATTGGTGGGTCCAGGGAAACCGTGGCATTCTCGTAATCGATGGTGAAGTGACATGTGGCTGGATTGCGAAGAGTCGGCCGATCAGAGGCTGTTCGTCGAGGGGTCGCGTTCGGAGTTCGTGCCCGTTGTCTTCGCCGAGAACCTTGCCGAAGCTGAGCGCTACCGCGACCTGCTGGAGTCGGTCGGCATCCCCGTTTTGGTCGAGCGTCCTGGCGCTGATGCTCACCTTCGCCTCTTGGTCAGCGGGGCGGTGCCGGTCCGTGTGCCCGAGCATTTGCATGATGTCGCCTCCGAGGTGGTGGGCGCAGCCCAAGGGGACTTGCGCGGCGATTTCGACGACGACTTCGACGAGGACGAGGACGAAGACGACGACGACGATCTGGACGACGACGACGACTTCGACGAGGACGACGACGACGACCTCGACGATTTTGATTGAGCCGGTGCCTGGCACCGCGCCTCCCGGGTCCGCCGGATCACCTCTACGCGGGTTCTGCTCCTCCGGCAGCTTGTGCCAGGCACTGAATTGGCCGATAATACGACAGTAATGACCGATGCCTTCACGGGAAAGGACCGGCGCAGTGCGCCGAAGGCTGACCGCCGCAGCGGCATGGAACGACGCAGCGGTCTGGATCGTCGGCGGGGGCCGGGGCGGCGGCGGAGCGATTATCGCCGCGCCGCCGAAGAGGGTGAAATCACCGGCGACATGCGCGAGTTCATCATGGCCATCGACGAGTACAAACGAGTCAACAGCCGCCCCTTTCCCAGCTACACCGAGATCTTCGAGATCGTGCAGTACCTGGGCTATCGCAAGGTGGCCGATAAGGCCCGGCACATCAACGAGTTGACGGACGAGTCGCCGCAGGAATCGTCCTAGGACCGCTGCTCGGGCCGGAGCCGGCCGGCGGGTTCGCCACAATGGACAACATGCAACAGGTCATCGTCGTGCTGGAGACGCTCCTGCTGGTCGGGCCGGTGGCCTTCTACTTCATCGTGCTGGGGCTGCTCAACAGCCGGCCCGCGTCACACTTGGTCGATGCCCGCACCGATTTCCTGGTCCTCACGGCCGCCGCCTGTCCACTGGTGCTCGTGCCCATGGTCACGGTTCTGCGACAGGGCCACAGCCTGGCCCTTGTTCCCGTCCTGGCCGTGGCCATCCTGGTCATGCGGGCCATGTTGCCCAGGCGCGACAGCGGATGGGTGGTCTACAACCTGACCCGACCCCGGGTCCGCATCCTGGTCGAGCGCAGCCTGCGCGAGTTGGGCTGGGAATATCGCCCGGTCAAGGGCCGACTCGAGGTCCCGGATCGCGCACTGAGCATTCGTTTCTCGGCCCTCCCAGCACTGCGGAACGTCACCTGCCACTTGGTTTTCGACCGTTCCGCGGATCGGGCCGCGACAGCGGCCATGTTGCGGGCCCGGCTCGAGCCTGCCCTGGCCCGCCAGCAACTGCTGCCGTCGGCCGCCGGCGCCTGCCTCATGATGCTCGGCGTCGGCATGATGATCCTGCCGTTCTGGATGATGTCCCGGCACAGTGACGCCATCGCCGAGGTCGTGACACGCCTGCTCCTGAGTTGACACCGGTGCCGGTATGCCGGATTTCGCCGCTCTGATCGACGGTAGCCGCGACCGGCTCGTGACACTGCGCCATGAGCTGCACGCCCACCCCGAGCCGGCCTTTCAGGAAAAATGGACCGCCGCACGCATCCTCACCGAGTTGCAGTCCCTGCCCGGCCTGAGGATCCGTAGCGGATTGGCCGGCACCGGAATCCTGGCCACGCTGAACCAGGATCGCCCGGGGCCCTGCATCGCTCTGCGGGCCGAGCTTGATGCCCTGCCCCTCCAGGAACAGAACTCCAAGCTGCCCTACGCATCCGGGCAGCCCGGCAGGATGCACGCCTGCGGGCACGACGGCCACATGACCTGCCTGGTCGGAGCGGCCATGGTGCTTTCCGCCGTAGCCGACCAGTTGCCCGGCAAGGTCAAATTCATCTTCCAGCCCGCTGAAGAGATGGGCGGTGGTGGGGCCAGGCTGGTGGAAGAGGAGGGCGTGCTGGACGAGCCCAAGGTCGATGCCGCCTTCGCCCTGCACGGCTGGCCGGACGTCGAGTTCGGAAAGGTACTTGTCGGGAAGGGGCCTATCTTGGCAGCGGCCACACCGTTCGAGATCACCGTCCGCGGCACTGGGGCCCACGCCGCCTACCCCCACACCGGAAGCGACGTCGTGCTGGCATCGGCCTACATCATCACCGCCCTGCAATCCATCGCCTCCCGGTGGGACCCCATGGACCCCGTGCTGGTCTCGGTCTGCCACCTCGACGCCGGCCACACCTGGAACGTGCTGCCCGAAACCTGTCGCATGAAGGGAACGGTCCGCGGCCTGCGCCAGGCGTCACACGACGCCGTCATCGAGCGCGTCCGCCGTGTCGTCGAGTCCACCGCCGAGGTCCACGGCTGTAGCGCCAGCGTCGAGTTTCAGTTCGGCTATCCCTCGCTGGTCAACGACCCCACCTGCGCGGACATGGTCACAGAGGTGGCCGCAAAGCTGCTCGGTCCCGATGCGGTGCTGCCGGGGCCGGCACCGAGTCTGGGTGGCGAGGACTTCGCCTTCTTCGCCAGGCGCGTCCCCGCGGCCCTCTATCGCCTCGGAGTTAGCCGGCCCGACGCACCAGTCTCTCCCGCCCTGCACAGCCCGCAGTACGATTTCCCGGACGACGCCATCGCCATCGGCGTCCGCCTGCACTGCGAGATCGCATACCGTTTCCTGTCAGATCCGCCCGTGTGGCGCTGCGGGTGAACCTGCGGCCCCTGAGCGCTCCGGTCCCCTCGCCACCCGCGCATTCCGCCGGCTGCCCAAAGCCTGATCTCAGTGTACATTGGGCTGGACTGACCGGTCCGCTGTCGACGGCCGACTCAGCGGTCCAGCGTGATCTGCCGGTTATCCGCCTCGTTCTTGGCGGTCATCGAGTAGCCGCGGTCCTGGCGCTGGTGGTTCACCTTCAGCTTCTGCAGGTAGAGCTTGTGGACATCCTCGGCCGTCAGACCGACACACTGGGCCATGCTCACCCAGAAGAACAGCAGGTCGATCACCTCGACGCGGGCGTTCTGCAGGTCGTGCAGAGCGAAGCGGCGGCCCTCCTGGGCCTCGGTGCACCAGTGTTTCCAGTAGGTGCAGTCGCGCAGCTCCTCCAGCTCGTTGCTGGCGGCCGCGATGTAATCGTTGAGCCACTGGCCCGCCTTCTGAGGATCGAAGTCGTCGTGAAGCGACTCTGTATCAAAGCCGACCTTCTTGTTTAGTTCGGCTTGAAGTCTGAAAATCTCGGCTAGCATGGCAGTCTCCCGGATCAGCAGTCTGGAGGCCCTGACGACGACTCATTGTACGGCATCATCGCGTGGCGACAACCGACCGGGCTTGGCCACTGAGCGTGGTCCACCGCGGGGCGGCAATGCCGCAAATGCCTCTTGTGTGGCGCGTGATTTGCCGCGAAACTCCCTGCCTGGAAAGTTCGGCCGGGGAGCGCCCGACCGTTGAGTCAGTCGGGGAGAATCGGCCGGTGCAGAGCGCCGGTCAACCGAAGCAATGGAGAGGACCTGATGGCAAAAAAGCTCAAGATCGAAGTAAACGAGGATGAATGCATCGGCGACGGGCTCTGCGCCCAGGAAGCGCCGAACACCTTCGAGATGAACGACGACGACAAGGCCTGCGTCAAGAACCCCCCCGGCGATGACGCCGACACGATCCTTGAGGCCGCCAAGGCCTGCCCGGTCGATGCCATCACCGTGACGGACGAGGAGACCGGCGAGCAGCTCTGTCCCGAGGAGTAGGGCGGCTCGCTTTCATGGTCCCGGTCTGCCGGCGGTTCAGCCGGCAGATGGACCAGCACACCGACTTGACGACAACCGGCCGGTTCGCCTTGGGTGAGCGCGGGCCGGTTGTCTTTGCGCAGGGCCGGTGGAAGTTTCCGCAGCCAACGGCTAGCTTGCTGCTTGCGCAGCATCCCCAAGAGACGGCCTGCCATGAACGTCGAATCCCTGCTCACCCGCATCAGAGCCTCGAGACGCTACCGGGACCAGATCGTACACCTCGAGGAGCTGCCGGCTCGACCGGCCCGCTTCGCCGAGCCGTCCGCGCCTTTGCATCCGGCGATTCGCGATGCACTGGCCTCCCTGGGTATCGAGCGGCTCTATACCCACCAGGCGGCGGCCGTCGATGCCGCCGTCGCCGGGCGCGACGTGGTGATCGTGACTTCCACCGCCTCGGGAAAGACCCTCTGCTACAACGTGCCGGTGCTCAGCGCGCTCCTGCAGGACCCCGGCGCCCGGGCCCTGTATCTGTTCCCCACCAAGGCCCTCGCCCAGGACCAGTTGGGCGCCTTGCAGCGACTGATCGCCGCCGACCCTCGCCTGGCTCACATCAAGGCCTCCACCTACGATGGTGACACGCCGCAGAGTCGGCGCAAGGCCGCACGAGCCGGCGCCTCCATCATCCTCACCAACCCCGACATGCTGCACAGCACGATTCTCCCGCAGCACGGCCGCTGGGCCCGTGAGGGCTTCCTGACCAATCTGCGCTACGTCGTCATCGACGAGTTGCACAGCTACCGCGGCATCTTCGGGTCACAGGTCGCCGGCGTGATCCGTCGGCTCCGGCGGGCCTGCCGACCGCACGGCGAGCCGGTCTTCATCGCCTCCAGCGCAACCATCGCCAACCCCGGCGAACTGGCCACTCGGCTCATCGGCCGCGACGTCACCGTCATCGACGACGACGGCTCGCCTCGCGGAAGAAAGTGCTTCGTGTTCTGGAACCCGCCCTTCGTCGGCCACGATCGGCTCGAACGCCGATCGGCCAATATGGAGGGCCAGGACCTGATGCACGAGCTGATCGTGGAGGGATGCCAGACCATCACCTTCGCCAGGTCGCGCGTGGCGGCCGAACTGATCTACAAGTACCTGCACGAGAACCTGCAAAGGCGGCACCCCGAACTGGCGGGGCGCGTTCGCCCCTACCGTGGCGGCTATCTGCCCGCCGAAAGACGTCAGATCGAGAAGCAGCTCTTCTCCGGCAAGCTCCTGGGCGTGTGCAGCACCAACGCCCTCGAGCTGGGCATCGACGTGGGCTCCCTGGACGCCGCCTTGATCGTCGGCTTCCCCGGGACCATCTGCAGCACCTGGCAGCAGGCCGGCCGTGCCGGGCGCACGCGCGAGGACTCCCTCTGCGTCCTCATCGCCTACAG
>DATKXO010000111.1:0-7544 GCA_035528995.1 Phycisphaerae bacterium
CGGCGGCGATTGCGGGGTTCGGTTTCCGCGGGCCGCCGGTTCCGTCCACCGGAGTGGCAAAGGGATGATCTACGGTGAGCGCGTTTCCCGTCGGGAGTTCGTACGCTACGCCTCTGCCGGGGCCGCATCCGCGTTTCTGGGCGGGTGTGCCGCTCCGCCGACTCGATCCACGCCGCCCCCGTCCGACACCAAGCCCAAGAGTCGCCGAAGGGGTTACTCGCCGGCGCGTACGGATCTGATCGATCGCGACGCGTTTAGCCGGCTCGCGGAGATCGCGCTCGACGCAGCGACGGCGGATCACACCTTCGTTTCGCTCGAGGATCGCGCCGGCGGCACGACACGTTTCGACGCCAACCAAGTTATCGAGAATGACGACGCCCGGCAGCAGACGCTTTCTGTCCAGGCAGCGTTCGGACAGCAAAGCGGCAACGCCGCCACGACGGACCTGTCCGACGAGGCGGTCCGCGACGCCGTGCGCCGGGCGGAGGAGATCGCGAAGGCTTCGCCGGAGGACCTTGAGCACCTCCCGCCGCTGCCGCCACAGCGATATCCGGTTTTGCCCACGTTGCGTATGGAGACGGCCGCGGCAGGGCCCGGATGGCGGCTCGCCGAGGCGCAACGGGCCATCGAGCTATGCCGAGCGGAAGGGCTCGCGGCGGCAGGCAGCGTTTCCACCGTCGTCCACGCCGTGGGTCTGGCCGCGGACACCGGCCTGCTCGCCTACGAGCAACGCGGCCGGGCCGAGTTCACGCTGACCGCCGGCGGCGAAAACTCCACCGGAGCCGCACGCAGTGCCAATCGCTCGATTGACGACCTCGGCGTGGTCGCGCGGACGCGCGTCGCCATCGAGACGGCCAAACGCTCGGCCGAACCGCGCGAGATACCCGCCGGGCGATACACGGTGATTCTGGCACCATCGGCGGTGGCGGGTTTGCTCGGGCCGCTGCTGCGCGTCGCGGACGCCAGGTCGTACCACGCCGGCAGCAGCCCCTACGCCGGCAAGCTCGGCCAGCGGATCATCGACCAGCGGCTCACGCTGCAAAACCGCCCCGATCATCCGGCTCTGCTCGGCAACGGCTTCGACCAACAGGGCCTGCCGAGCGACAGCCACACGTGGATCGAGCGCGGCGTGCTCAAGCGGCTCAACTACGACCGCTTCATGGCGAAGGAGCATGGCGTCGAGCCGTCATACCGGCCCGACGCGGTACATTTGTCCGGCGAAGGTCCGGCCGGCGAGACCGTGGAGGATCTGATCGCCTCGGTCGAGCGCGGCATTCTCGTCAGCGACTTGTGCGACATCCGTCCCGTCAACGGCACGGGCCTGGCGTTGACCGGCACGACGTGCAACGGGACGTTCCTGGTCGAGGACGGGCAGGTCGCGACCGGACTCATCGATTTCCGTTGGCACGAAAGCCCGCTGCAAGCCTTCAACCGGATCGCCGCGTTCACAACCCCCATCGAGGCGGCCGGCGACTATGGCAAGATGCTCCTGCCGGCAATGACCATCCGCGACTTTGAGTTCACGAATGTCGCGCGGACTTGACGAATGCATAGTGGCGGAGCGCGCGACTCGCTATTCGCAATTCGCCGGTCTCTTCACAGTCCAACCAGTCCGAGCGCCCATTCGAGCAGCTCGCGGGCGTTTTGCCAGCCGGCGGGAAAGACCGTGTCGTCGAGCGCGGCCAGTTTGAACCATTGAGCGGAGAGAATGCTGTTGTTCCCGCAAGTGCTGTCCATCAGGCTGTCGCAGTCGGAGGTATGTACCAGCCCCAGCAGGTGACCGACCTCGTGGGCGGTGGTGTTGCCCACCGCGGTGGCCATCTGCTCGAAGCTGGGGATCTTGAAGAACGCGTCGCGGTAGGCGCCGGTGAAGATGATCGAGTCGTCCGTCGGGTCGGCGTTGAACGTGTCGATCTGCTCGGAAACCGCGAACGCCTCAAAGCTCTCGCCGCCGAAGTAGACCGTCGAGTGCGGGACCATCGGCACGGCGTTATCGTCGGAGTTCAGTAGAATGAGGTTGAAGGCCTCGTAGCGGTCGGCCACGATCTGCTGAATGCGATCCTTCATCAGCTCGGTTTGCTCGGTGTAGGGCCCCAGGTCGCCCGCGTCGAACGGGTCGAGATCGAAGGTGCCGACGTTCTCGACCCTCAGATCCTGACCACCGTCCCAGTCGAGGAAGACGACCTGTGACGTTGGGTTGGGGACGCCGACGGCTCGCGTGATTTCGACGGTGACCTCGTATTCGCCGGTGGAGCCGCTGCCTTTCAGCGGCACGATCCCCAGATAGTAGGTGCCCTCGGGCCCGCGGATAACGATGTCGATCTGCGGGTTGAGGTTGCTGGCGTCGGGCGTGCGGTCGTCGTTGAAGGCGTGCAGGTACTCGCGGTAGTCGAAGATGGTCGCCATGGCGTCCAGGTTCCCGCTGGTCCGTTGCACGTCCACGAGCAGCCGGTCGCCCGGTACAAGCGTTCCCAGGTTATAGATGTCAACGTCCACGGGGCTGCCGATCGCACCACGGAATCGCGCTCGGTCGTTTTGCAGCGGCAGGAACGTGGCGGTCTTGAACGAAGAGTTGCCGTCCTCGTCGAGCAGCGGGACTTCGCCATTGATCGTGTCGCCGGGGGGGAACGGACAGCCGCCGACGCACAGGGTGGTCAGCAGGATGGCGAGCGTGGCGGTCGCTAGCGGCGTGGCCGCGCAGGCGGAAGTCCGCGGCTGTTCAGAGCGGGTTCTGTCAGGCTCTCTCAATGATCGTCGAGGTGTTGGCACGTTCCGCACATCCAACGAATCTGCTCTCCCGCGAAGCGGCGTATCATGGCTCGCCGGGCCATTTTCGCGGTGTGGGGCGAGGGGTCAAGCACCACCACTCCCGGCCGCAAGCCGACGGTCTTCTCCAACAACCCCGGCGAGTCCTCCTGGCCCATCGGGAACACGGTCGGGTCCAACTGCGTGTAGCGGAAAAGCTGGTCTTCCGCCAGGTCCCACGCCGTCCCGGTCGTGTCCATGATGTCGTCCGGGTCCAGAGTATGATACAGGCCTAACAGGTGTCCCAGCTCGTGACTGGCGACGTTGCCGACCATCTGCCCCATCTCCTCGGGCTCCAGCCGCATGACATCGAAGCGGGCGAAGGTCTCGATGAAGATGACGGCGTTCTGCGTTTCGTCCTGGTTGTAGTTGTCAACATTATCGGCCAGGCCCAGCAGGCCGGGATCCGAGCTACCGAAATGGATGGTTGTATGCGGCCCGTCCGGCGGCGGGCCGTCGTCGGAGGAGAGGATCACGACTTCGTAGCTCGCATAGTCCTCTTGCATGGCCTGAACGATGGCCTGCTTGATCGTCTCGCTGTGGCCCTCGTAGCCCTCGCCTAGCATGACCCCATCGAACGCCGCGAAGGAGATCCCGCTGCGACTGTGGACCTTGACCTGGCTCCCCGGCCCGAAATTCAGCCAGACCGTCTGCTGCCGGACCGCCGGTACCGCATGGCCGCCGGTGCGCCTCACGGCATAGCGAAACGCCCCGCCGTCGCCACCATTGGGCGGCGTGACACCCAGGTACACCTGCGAACTCGCTTCGCGCACGATGTGTTGTAACGGGCTGCTCGCCGTCACCATGCGACGCATCAGCAGGCTGTGGTCGGCATCGAAGAGCACCACGACCATCGGGGCGGGCGGCGAGAAAATGTCCGCCCCGGAGACGGACCACAGGTCGCCGGCAGTGCTGCTGCCCAGCTCGTACAGCTCGTAATTCCCCGAACCCCCGAGCGACCCGGTGACCGATAACTCTCCGCCCCCGAGCGCTGAGCCTTCGCCCTCGGGACCTAAGTGGGATGGAACCTCGGGCGCACCGGCCGTCTCGGCCGCCACGCCGAGCACCGTTCCCAGCACGTCGCCGTCCGGCGGCACCAGTTCCGGGGCGCAGCCGACTAGAAACGCAAATGTGCAAGCGATCGACAGAACACAGGTTGAAAGCCGCATGCCGTATCCCCACGTGGAGCTCAGGCCATGCGGCGACGCAGTTAGCTGGGCGGGCGTCGCGGGCTGCGGGGTTCGGCCGTGTTTCCACGGCAGCCTTCCGGACGCGTTGGCGACTGGAACGCACCCCGGAGCCGCGAGACCCGCCGACGACTCGGTCGAAGGCCACCGGAAGTATTGAATTCGGGCGGGGGAAACGCATGGGTATTTAGGCCACCCGCGCCTGCCTCACGGGCGTGTCCGAAAAACGTGGCTCTGACGCTGCCAGGGCAGCGTTCAAACGCTCAGATTCGAGACCGCAAACGCGGCGATCGACCCCCCGCCCGGCCGCGGGTGTCCGAAAATGCTGCGACCGGCCAATGGGGTAGTCCACCCCTCCACGACCCTCGGCACGCGGCAATATCCCCATTTTCCCCGACCCGCCTGACACCGGTGCCCGCCGACCTTTTCCACCGGACGCTCAGCGGGACTGATGAGAAACCCGCTCCCGTCCGATCTATCTGCATGGGCGGGTTCGCGCCCGGCCGGGGATGGCGTATTCGTTCTGACAAGGCTGGTGTCATGGATGCTGAGAGAATCGTCAAGCTGACCCCTGAGGCCATTCACGAGCTGATGGCGGCGCAGAACGTCAAGGCCGAATCCAAGCAGGCGGTCGAAAGGCGGCAAGAAGAACGCTGGCCGTTTCCCGGCACCGTCGAGGTGTGGCTGCCGGACGACTGCTACGGCGAGCGGCACGTGCTGGCCACCCTGCACAACCTCAGTTCCACCGGCCTGGCCATGCGCACCCGCCGCCCAATCCCCACCGACACGCGGATTTCGCTCGCCGTGCACGAGCCCGCGCTAAGCTGCTACGGCAACGCCATCGTGCGACACTGCACCCGGGCAACGGTCGGCTATCTCGTCGGCGTGGAGTTCTTCTACGAGCTGGAAGAAACCCCCGACGACGGCGATTGACCGCGATACCCTCTATTCCGGCCACGGCGTGAACCGGCGTGGGGTGGACATCGCCCACCATTTCGGCTGCTCCAATCCTCACGGCCCGGTGCCGCAGCCCCAATCGGCGAGCAGAATACCGAGGTCGGCTTGGTCGGTGTCGTCGTCGCCATCGAGGTCGCCGGTGCAGCCTGAGGTGCAACCCCAATCGGCCAGCAGGACGCCGAGGTCTGACTGGTCGGTGTCCCCGTCGCCGTCGAGGTCGGCGGCGGAGGGCACCTGGAACTCGTACGCCCCCATATCCACTATCGGCGGCGTGCCGTTGCCCGTGTCCGGCGTGTTCGGGTCATCCACGAACCGCGGGTTGCCGTCCAGGTCGAACGGGATCGGCTCGTCGGTGTCGCCATCCTGGTCGAGGTCGAATTCGTCCGCCGGCACGGCGTCGTTGTCCGCCGCATCAATGCACGGCGACCCGGGGCCAAGGCGATAGTCGTTGTCCTCCCAGGTGTTGGGATCATCATCCGGGCCATCGGGATCAACGAACAGCGGATCGGCGTCGATGTTGCCGTAGCCTGTCCAGCCGCCCTGGATGTCGCTGTAAGAGACCTGCGGACTCCCTGACGCGACGTAGATCTCCTCCGGCGTATCGCCCCACAGGATGCAGTTGGCGAAGACTGGCGAGCTATTGAAGCGGCAGCAGACCGCGCCTCCGAGCGGCGCCGTGTTGGCCGTGAACGTGCAGTTCACGAAAGCGGGGGCGCTGGCGCGGCAGTAAAGGCCACCGGCCTGGTTGCCGGCCGAGTTGCCGGCGATGAGGCAGTTGGTGAAAGTCGAGTCGCTGGCATGACAGTGGATGCCGCCGCCCGAGGTGCCGGCCGTATTGCCGGCGATGATGCAGTCGATGAACGCCGGATCGCTGTCGCGGCAGCAGACACCGCCGCCGTAATTGTCGGCCGTGTTCCCACTGATGATGCAGTCGGTGATCGTCGGGCTGCTACCGTTCGTGCAGCGGATGCCGGCGCCCTCGTCGGCGTCGCCATTGCTGATAGTGAATCCCGTGACTTCGGCGGCCCGAGTCTCTCCCGAGTGGAAGGACAACGCACGACCGTCGTTCTCCATGTCGATCGTGCACGTCTGCGGACCGCTGACACTGCGCAGGAGTATCTCGCGCCCGGCGAAATCGATGTTCTTGTTTCCCAGGCCTGCGTACCTGCCATCTGCGACGAGGATGATGTCGCCGGGGATACTATGGTTGATCGCTTCCTGGATTGCATCGTAGGGGTGTTCCGGCGTGCCGTCCTCATCAGGGTCGCTGATATTCGGATCGCCGGGGCCGGGATCGTTGGGCGCGTCGTCGTCCACGTAGACCGTCCGGTTTTCCTCGCATTCGTCTGGGACCCCGTTGTTGTTGAAGTCCTGGCTCGTGCCGTCGTAGATATCGCAGAGATCCCGCACGCCATTCTCGTTGCAGTCCTGGTCCCAACCCACCTCGCATTCGTCGGGAATCCAGTTGTGGTTGCAGTCGTCGCTGGTGCCGTCCTGCACGTCGCGCCAATCGGAGATGCCGTTCTCGTTACAGTCCCCTCCGCAGAGATTGCCCCAGTTAGCCAGCAAGACGCCCAGGTCAGCCTGGTCCACATCGTCGTCGCCATCCAGGTCGCCGACACAATCGGAGGTGCAGCCCCAATCTGCCAGCAGGATGCCCAAATCCGCCTGGTCAACGTGCCAGCCGCCGTCCAGATCACCTGGACACGGCAGGACGATATCGAACTCGAACCGGTTGCAGTCCCCCCAGCCTTCCCGGCTTGTGGCAACGCCGATCAACGATCCAAGGACGGGGCCAGCGCCACCCTGGCCGACCCGTAGCATCACTGGCGCGACGCCGAGACCCTCGGGAACCACGATCGTATAGCGCGCGATGGTAAAGACGCCGGCGTCGCCGTTCGGAGGCGCGGCCCACCACGTCGCGTACTTGTATTGTGCCTGATTCGTCAAGTCGGCGAAGCTGGGATCAGCCCATGGCGGCTGGTTGGCGGCGTCCGGCAAGGTGCTAGCGTAAAAGGAATCGAATTCCATCGCGGGGAACAGATGGACGAACGCGGCAAACGGCGGCGTGTCGTCGTTCAGAACGTGGTCGAAGAACGTCAAGCTGGCCTCGGTCAGGACGGCTTCGGCCTGGCTCGCCGTCCAGTCGTCGCCTTCGGGCACAATGACCTGAAGGTCGAACGTGAAGTGCGTCACGCCGCCGTTGAATTCTGGGGCCTCGGGGTCATCGCCCGGCTGGACGGCGGAGTTGTGCACGGGCACGACATCGAATTGCAGTGCATCGGACGGCTCGCCGTCGCAGCCGGGTTCGTCGTCGGGGCAGCCCCAGTCCGCCAGCAGCATGCCCAGATCGCCGCAATCTGTGTCATCATCGCCGTCGAGGTCGCCCTTGCAGTTCTGGGTACAGCCCCAATCCGCCAGGAGGATGCCGAGATCGGACAGGTCGGTGTCGCCATCGCCGTCCACGTCGCCGGGGCAGCCCTCTCGGGGTGAGCGGCCGTCATCCTTCTCGTGCGGTGCCTCAATCGCGGTCGGTGGTAGCTGACCAGCGGCGGCCACGCTGACTTGGGGCACCTGCCCTTGGGCGAGCGGCGA
>DATKXO010000112.1:0-2963 GCA_035528995.1 Phycisphaerae bacterium
ATTTCCCCCAACTCCGACTGGACCTACGCCGGCACCGGAGACCCGCAGATGCCGGACACGTGGTACCTCATGTGCGGCGACACAAGCGGCAGCGTCGAGAACTACAATTACACGTTGGGTGATTTCGGGTTGGAGTACGCCCCCATCCCCGAGCCCGTGACGATGGCGGGCCTGGCGCTGGGCATCGGTTGCCTGACACGCTACGTCCGCCGCAGGCGGGCCGCAGGCAAGAGCAACGACGTATGAGGCAAGCGGCCGGGGCGCTGCCCACCGGCCATAACGGGATCGGCCTGACCGCCAGGCCCGACCCGAAAGAAAGGCAATCGGCAGTAGAGGGTTCTCCGAAAGGGGGAAGAAGTTATGCGATACATAGCACTCTTGGCAGGACTTGGCCTGATTCTGGCCGTCACAGGGACGGCCGGGGCCCTGACGTCGACATGGGACGTGGCAACAGTCCATGGTGTCCGGGAGTTCACGATCGGCAGCGGCAACTCATCACTGCTGTATCATCAGCAGGGGTGGACGGACTATGTATGGTACGAGAACAATGGCTCGGCTCCGGGAACGCTCGCCACAACAACCAAGGGAGAACACGCCCCTACGCTCGAGCCTCGTTCAGGGATGAGAACCTTTGCTGCGACTGATGTGGCTGTCGGCCAGCAACTGAGCGACATCACGCTCGTGTACGAATACAACAACACGTTGGGCGGCTACGTCACGATGAACTTCTTCATGACTGACGGTTTGGGCCACTATGGCATCTTCTCTCCGGCTTCGGGTGGGATTAATGCCGTTGCTTACCAAGACATCCTTAATGGCTGGACACGAATGACCCTCGACCTGACCCAAGCCACCATCCCCGATGCCGCAGCCGTCGCCGTCTACGAACACAACGGCCTGTCCAACGAATATGGCGTTCCCTTTACGAGCATGACCTGGGGCGATATCAAGGGCTTCACCATCGCTGGCATGTATGACTACCAGAGAAGCCCAACGGGTGGTTGGGATGCTTGGGGTACGAGCTTCGATGCCAATCACGGCCTGGCCCTGATATGGGGCGACACCGCCAACAGCAACAATAGCTACGGGTCGCAGACGCGGGAAATCCGCAACGTGTCCGTCACGTTCGGCGGCGAGGACTACATCGGCACGTTCAACGACGCCACTGTCCCCGAACCCGTCACCCTGGCGGGCCTGGCGCTGGGCATCGGTTGCCTGGCACGTTACGTCCGCCGCAGGCGGGCGCTGTAGGAGACGCATGGGATTTGGGTCCGGCCGCATGGGGCGGCCGGGGCCGGGAAGAAACGAAGGAGGAAAAGCCATGAGATACGTAGGACTCTTGGCAGGAATCGGCGTTCTACTGGCCGTCAGCGGGACGGCCGGGGCCATCGCTCACGACCGATGGTCGAGTGATATTCCGCTGGACGGAGGCACCATCACCGTCTCCGGCAGCGACGTGCAGACCGGGGGCGACTGGGTGGCGACGCGGGGCTTTCAACTCTCCCTCTACGCCGATGAGGGGGCCGGGCCCGGCAACGACTGGTATGACTTCAACCACTATCAGCCCTACGCCCCGAGTCACAAGTATTACGCGCCCGAGTACAACACTCCCGACTACGATTACTACCACCTGGTGATCGACACCGTGAACCACGTCCCCGAGTCGCTGTACACGGGCGGCCCGACCGGGGAGATGGCCGACTGGGCGCTGTACTACACCGCACACGGGAACATCCAGACCGTTCTGAGCGGCAGCGCGGAGAACTTCGTGGACAACGGAGGCGTGGTGACCGGCTTCCTGCGGGTCGATCCGTACGCCAGTTATCACGCGTTCGACTACCTGGAGGGGAGCACCCCGGTCAACGCGGTGGAGATCTGGAACGACGGGTTCCTTCCCGTCGATGTGGTGGGCTACGAGTTGACGGTCGGCAGTCCCATGACCCTTCAGCCCAGCCACGTCCCCGAACCCGTGACGATGGCGGGACTGATGCTGGGCGTCGGTTGCCTGGCCCGCTACGTCCGCAAGCGAAGAGGATGACGAGGGGAGAGGCGGCGCGCCTGTCCCGGCCGCATCGTGCGGGCGGGACGTGACGCGCAGGGAGCAACGGTAACCATGCCACAGCAAGCACTACTGTGGAAAAGGGAGCACGCCATGAAAGGACACCGATTACTTGTAGGACTCGTGCTGCTGCTGATGTTGATGAGCAGGCCGGCCCTCGGCCTGACGATCGACGCGTTCACGGACGGCGATTTTACGTTGTCGCTGATGGCGAACAATGTGTTTCCCCACACGCCGCCCCCGCCCGTGTCGCTTAACACGACAGGTGTGTCCATGATCGACAGCGACCGCGATGTGACCCTTACAATGGCGTCGGGCACGTTCTCGAGCAGCGACGCGGAAGTGGACAACTCGGGCGCCAGTGGCTCATTGGCGGGCTGGGTGGTCTGGACCGAAGGGGACAACATCAGAGGGACGCTTCAACTCCTCTACGACGGCGCGGCCGGAAGCATCACGAACGGCATCAACGATTTCACCGACGCCGGCGCAAGCAAGCAGTTCCTCATCGGCTTCAACAACGACCACCCGCTGGACGTGACCATCGAGGTCTGGACCGGCCAAGACGGTGGCGGCGAGACGGCGGCGACCGCGTCGGTGACCAAGAACTTCGCTCTGGCTGCAAGTTTCGTGGGCATCTTTCCATTCGCCGAGTTCACCGTGCAGGACCCCAACCTGGACCTCACCGACGTGGACAAACTGTTGTACACGTTCGACAGCACCCCGGCGCCGAACGGCGGGGGCGACTACGCCCTCGAGTTCCTGGAGTCGGGTACGATTCCCGAGCCGGTGACGGTGGCCGGCCTGTTGATCGGTCTCAGCACTCTGGCGGGCTACGTTCGCCGCCGGGCGCGGTGAGACTCGGCCGTTCAGAACGGTGAGGGGCGCAAGACCGGGGGGGGCTCCG
>DATKXO010000113.1:0-3362 GCA_035528995.1 Phycisphaerae bacterium
AATCACAACCGCACAAGGCGGCAGTGCAAGTGCGTCCGGCGTCGGCGTGACCACAGTATCGGGCAGTCCGGTGATCTCCATCGCCTCGTCGATAGGTGGAGGGATCGCAAGGGCATTTGGCAGCTTGTGTAGTGCCGGCACCATAACAATCGCTAGCGCAAAAGGCGGCTCCGTGCCTGGCGCCTGCGGCGCGATGGTTAGTGGGGGCACGCTGGTTATTAATGGGACCGATCTGGGGGGACAGGCGCCTCCGGTGGGTTACTATTATGGCACGCTGAAAGTGGCTGACGGGGTTCAACTGGCCTTTGGCGATGCCGATGGGGCAATGAAACGCTTCTACCCGCCGGAACTCCTGCCCGACAAGGGCGATGTCGTGGAGGGCGCGCTCTACGGCGACTCGACGGATTCGGCTAACTACGGCACGACGGAAGGCACGGCGGAGGGTACCTACCACGAAGCCACGGTTGCCGAAGTGGAGGATGGCGTAATGTTCGGGCCGGACAGTTCCTATGAAGGCGAATACGCGGGCGGCGGGGGTGGCGGCGTTCGTCGCGGCGGCGCGTTGAGAGGAGCATAAGATGGCGGCAGAATTATCATTCAGGCACACCGCGACCGGATCAACAATGAAGGCAACCATTCGCCAGCCTCTTACCACTGGCGGCAAAATACGGATGTGGCAGACCGCTGGCACACCGGGATGGGAAGATTTGACCGTAGCCAACTGGGCCAACTACATCTTAACGATGACCGAGACCCCGGCGGACAGTTACGGGTACGTTGGCGATTGGCCAGCAACCCTCACAACGGTCGGTTGGTATGCCGTGGACTTCTACGACGGGGCCACGATTGCGGGCACCTTGGCCGGAACTTTCCTCGGCTACTGGGATGGCACGAACTTTGTCTTGGGTGGAGCCGACGCCCGACAAGTAGCCGGTACGGCAACTGCTGTTCCAGGCGCGGCGGGAGGAATGCTCATCTCCGGCAGTAACGCCGGGACAACGACCCTTGGCGCTCTGACTGTGACCGGAACCACAACCCTGACCGGGGCTGTGAGTCTTGGCTCGACACTGGGCGTTACTGGCGCGGTCACGTTCAGCAGCACATTTGCAACAGGCGCTGTCACCTTGGCGAGCGCCGCAATAACTGGCGCTTTGAGCGTGGGAACGACAACGACGTTGACCGGCGCGGTAAGCCTTGGCTCGACCTTGGCCGTTGTAGGAACAACGACGTTCACTGGGGCCGTGGCAATGTCTGCCGGTCTGGCAGCGGCCATAACCGGCAACATTACCGGCAACCTGTCAGGCAGCGTTGGAAGTGTTACCACAAAAACAGGGTACTCGCTCGTATCAACAGGTCTCGATCTCGTTACGGCCTGGACGACCGCGATTACCGGCAATATCACGGGCAACTTGAGCGGCTCGGTGGGAAGCGTCAGCGGGGCCGTGGGTTCCGTTACGGGCGCGGTCGGGAGTGTCACCGGGGCCATGGGGTCTGTCACGGGCGCAGTCGGTTCAGTTACGGGCGCGGTCGGCAGTGTCACCGGCGCTGTCGGCTCCGTCACGGGCTCAGTCGGGTCCATCGGCACCGGCGGGATCGTTGCGGCCTCGTTCGCCGCCGATTCCATTGCCGCCGCGACCTTCGCGACTGGCGCCCTGACCGCCGACGCCTTCGCTACCAACGCTATCGCCGCCGCCGCAATCAAGGCCGACGCGGTGACCAAGATACAGGCGGACCTCGGCACGTCGGCGAATCAGGACACGATTATCGAGGACATTGCGGCCATTGTGGCTGGCTCTACCACGAACATCACCGTCGCCATCAACCCGTTTACGGTGAGTACATAAAATGCCAACATCAACAATCCCTGCCATCTTCGAGAACGACCGCGGGTTCTTCGACCCGACGACGGTGAAACTCTCCGACTCAACCGGAACCTACGGCGTCAAGGACAGTAGCGATACGGTGATTGTTGCCGACGGCACAGACATGACGAAATCATCGACCGGCCACTACACCTATTCCTTCGCCAGCGAGGCCGGCGAGACCTACACGGCCTATGTCGAGTTCGTGATCGACGACGAAGTGACGCGAATCCCCGTGACTATCGAAGTCGATGCAGAGGCCGCGGATGAGGGGACGATGGGCTACTCCGTGGACTCGCTGGCCGAACAGGCGCGGGGGTGGATCGACGTGGACCCGGAGGCGTCCGGCGGCAGCGTGCCGGACCGAGTGACCAAGACGATCCGCGAGTGGGGCGCGTGGCTCTACAACCTCAAGGACTGGCGGTTCCGCAGCGCGCCGGCCACCGTCTCGGTCGCATCCGGGGAGTCGAGCGTCGCCCTGGCCGCCAACTTCCACAAGTTCGACCAGAACATCATGCGGGTCGCGGCCGACACGAAGTATTCCCTCTTCATCACGGAAAGCCCGGCCCTCTTCCAGAGGGCCAAGGACCTGCTGCTCTCGACGGACACCGGGGCACCGCAGATCGCCCTGGCCTACTGGGATGAGAGTGCCGTCGCCTGGAAGCTGGCCTTCGCCCCGACGGCGGACGATGCGTACACGTATCCGTATTGGTATATGCGAAAGGACCCGTGGCACCGGGCCAGCCCCGTGGCCGACAGTACGATCATCTCGACTTCCGGGTATTGGCCGCACACGTTCGACACGGGCTGGGAACTGCTCATCCAGTTCAAGATGCTCCAGCACTACCGGCAGGACAACTCCTGGGAGAGCGTCTACAAGGCCTTCAAGGCGTGGCTGGCGGACCAGCAGTTCGACGGCGACGAGACCCAGTCGAACCCGCAGACGAGGGTTCTCGACGTGTTCCAGCACCAGCAGGGCACGATTGCCGGCAGCGGATGGTACGCGAACCTGCCGGGCTATCCTGACGGCTGGTTGGGAGTGAGTCTATAGATGGGCGCGATTCGCGGACAGTTCGGCGGACTGAACACGGACCTTCCGTTCGGCAAGGTCCCGAGCGGGACCGCGCGCGAGGCCCTGAACGTGACCGTCCGCAACGGACAACTCCAGAAGCGATTCGGGTTCTCCGAGTACGAGGACGCCATCAACAGCACGTCGCCGATCCTGAACGTCTTCTGCGTGACCTTCGCCGACGGCGATGTTTACCTCGTGGCCAAGCTGAACGTCAGCAGCGTCGGGAAACTCTACACGACCCAGATTTACAATGCCACAACCAAGGCGGCGACAGATATTTCCTGGTCCGAAATCGACATCGCAACCTCAGTCATCACCCTCTCGGCGACCGAACCCGGCTGGGGCTTCCTGTGGCGAGACAGGTTCCACTACTTCGATGGATCGACCTACGGGGTCCGGTGGAACCCGGACGTGAACACGGCCAAGGC
>DATKXO010000114.1:0-4153 GCA_035528995.1 Phycisphaerae bacterium
TGTCGCCGGCGGCGGCTCAAGGGCAGGAAGGCCTGAGCAAAAGTAATTGGCACCCCACGCTGGGGGAGTAACCGATAGGCAGTGGATGCCACGTTTTTAATCCGCGACGCGTCGCGATTTGGCTCCGCCTTTTAAAAGCGAGGCCTATCGCCCCGAGGCCCAGCAGGGCCAATACGCCTGGTTCCGGAACAACGGACAGCACCAGGCTCCCGTCGATGGCCGGACCCCAGGCCGCCTCCCACGAAAGGCCCTTGCCCAGGACCGCGTCGTCGAAGTTAAAGCCGATGGTGGACGGGTCTCCGGAGAGAATCGCCCACGTCATCAACGCGAACTGCTGGCCATTGATCGGCGCGAAGAGCGGCCCGGACGCATGCGGCGCACTGATTGGAACCAGGTTGACGTCGATTGTCCCTCCAGGCAGAACGGTCAAGGTCTCCAGGATGTCGTAGGCGGTGTGATATCCCGTGGTGTCGGCAACCGAGTCGTTCATCCGCAGGATCCCGGCCAAGTCGAAACTGAAGGTACCGGCGGAGGCAAGTTCGAGGTCGCTGCTCGCCTCCGTCTCCAGGTAGCCCGGGCTGAACCCCGGCGAAAGCGTCCCCTCGACCGAGTGCGTGCCGGCGCCCGTCAGGTAGACGTTTCCCTTGACCAAGCCGAAGTACACCACGCGGCTGCCGCTGCCGGCCCGAATCTCCGGCTTGGGGCTCCCCAGCACGGTGTCGTACATGTACACATCATCGTAGAACGTAAGGGTTGCGCCGCCGGAGACGATGATGTCAGTGTTGTCGCCTCCCTCGGTCCACACGTCGCCATAGACCTTGGTAGTTCCGGAGAAGTTCATCTTGCCGTAGTTCATCAGTCCCGCGCCGGCGGCCATCTTTCCCATCCGCAGGATGCCGTCGCCGCTGATGACACCGTCGGCCTCATTTACCAAACCGTTAGGCGACTCGAGCGTCCCTCCGAAACTCAGGTTGATGCGGCCACGGTTCGTGTTCCCCTGCTCGGTTAAGAGCAGGCGGCTGGCGAAGTCCACCCGGACCTCGCCGGAGAGTTCGTTCTGGAGGACGTGTCCGATCCGGCCGTCTCCCCGAATGACGCCGCTGTTGAAAAGCGTTTGGCCGCCGTCGAGGATGGCCGTCCCGCCGCCGAGAGAAATCTCGCCGGAGTTGAAAACATCGCCGGGGACTGTCAGGCGCGCACCGCTGCCGATGACCACGGAGCCACCGGTTTCGTTTTCCAGCCGGGACCAGCCATCCGTCCAGAGCAGGTTGCCTCCGTTGAACACAAATTCGCCCTGGTTGCGGAGTTCGCCGGTCTTCAGGTTTCCGCCGCTGATGGTCAGGCGGGAATCCTTCTCCACCCACGTGGCCCCATCGTTGGCCAGAGCCTTTCCGGCCGTCAGGTCCACATTTGAACCCAGCATCCCGTAGTCGCCGACGACGAGGTCACCCCTGTGGTCCAAGGATCCCAATAAAAAGCTGATGGTACCCCCGTTCAAATCCATCCATCCGACCTTGACGGTGCCGCCCTCTATGATGAGCGACCCTGTGGCTCGCAAGTGGAAATCTCCGGCGGTCTGGAACGTTCCGCCGCTCTGGACGCTCAACCGCGCCGGTGCCCCCCAACCATCGCCAAGGGTTACACCGCCCCCAGAACTGCTGAGCGCCGAGTCCTACCCGCTGACCGTAACAAATGCAGAACCGCCGTCCGCCCCGATGTCCAGCGTCTCGAACGTCACCTTGGCCCCGGACTCGACGTTCAGGACGCCCTGCCCGCTAGGCCCGCGACCCACGTACAGGTCCCTAAACGAGCCGGACGCCCCGTTGCGAAATGTGGCAACGCCGGGGGCCTCCTTGCCCACGTACAGGTTGGAATCAGAACCCGCTCGGGCCCTGATGCCGTCCACCACCAAAGTCCCGTTGCCGGTCTTTCCACCAAGATAAAGATCCGTGAATTCCAGCGCGCTGCCGCCCAGAACAGTAACGGTGCTGCCATTCTCCACGTGGTACAGCCCGCTCCGGGTATCCATCACGCCGCCGCTAGAGATCGTGATGTTCCTGCCGCGGGCAACGCTGAACCGCGACGGGTCCACCACGACCTGCCCGCCGTCAACGAGCATGTCCCCGTTCAGCGAAAATGTGCCGCCCAAGACCTCGATCAGCCCGGTCCGCCGGACGGTGGTCAGGCCTGTTCCGGTGGAGAAGGCGCTGCCCTGAACCGAGATCGTGGCGTCGCCTGTGGAGGGATGCCCAATGGTCAGGGCACCAGCTCCCACCTGGGTGAAAGCCGATTCGGGTCCGCTAACCACGACCACACCATTCGGCCCGCTGCCGCCGGAGGTGTTGACCAGGACATTGCCGTTGGCGTTGACCTTGCCGCCGTTATTTACATCGACCCTGCCGGTAGCGTGAACGACCAGGTCGCCCGTGCCGGTATTCAATGTTCCATTGTTCTCGACCAAGAGACCGGCGGCGCCAGAAGAGGCGTGGCCCAGGATGAACGTCCCGGCCCCCTCTTGCGTGAAAACAGATGAAGGGCCGGAGACGTACACCTTCGTGTCGCCGCGGAGCGACGGTCCTGTGCCTCCCGCCGTGTTCACCAGGACATTCCCGTTGGCGATAAAGGTACCGCCCGAGACGTCAATGAGCCCCGTCGCGTTAACAGTCACCGGCCCGCCACCGACGAATCTCCCGCCGTTGGTGACGAGGACCTTTGCCAGTCCGCTCGATGGGGCGCCAAGCGTGAGGCTTGCGCCCAGGCTTTGGGTGAGGCTGGAGCCAGTCCCGTCCACAAACACGTACCCGGTGTAGGGGCCGGGATTGCCGTCGGTCCCGGCCTCGATGCCGCCGGCCGTGACGCGCGCGGCGCTTGTCACCTCCAGGGTGGAATACCCGACCGCTGCGCCCACGGATACCGTGCCGGCGATCTGTCCCACGGCGGCATTTGAGAACATCAGTTTGCCAGGCGCGAGCACGACGTCCCCCGAAAGGTTCAGGGAAGAAGGCCCCGTGGTCGTGCTTCCTCCATTCACTGTGATGGTTCCATTCGCCGTCGCCACCAGGCGGGCGGCGGTCACCGTGCTTCCATCGCCGACCCACAAGGAGGCGTTGGAAAGGGTGATCAGATCGGCCACGTCGAGGTTCAGCGCCGGCATGCCCGCGCTTCCGAGTGTGAGCGCCGCTCCTCTCACGTACACGTCCCCCCCGCCGCCGGCGATGGAGTAGGTCAAAGGAAACCGCTCCACCACGACGAACCTCACGGAGCCGGAGATTACGAGGTCCTGCGTCGTGGCATTTGCCCGAAATAGCACATCTCCACCGCCGGCGTCGAACACCACCGAGTCGGACGGCGTTGGGGCCGAGCCGTCCACCCACCACACACTCTCGTCGAAGTACCCGCCGGGCGGCCCACGCCAGTAGTCCACCTCCGCGAGAGCGCGGCCGGCGCTCAATGCGGCCCCAACAGCCACGACGATGATGCAAAGCCTTCCTCGCAACTTCATGGTTTCTCCCCCGTTCAGGACGGAGCCCGGGAGAACCCCTCCCTGCTTTCAGCTCCGATCTGTCGAAGAGATTAAGAGGTCAAGAATCCCGCTGCAACAGCCCGCGGGGCGCACTGTCCCCGGGCTAGCGGTGCCCTCTATTTCAGCCCTCCCCTTTCTGCAAGCCCGTGTGGGATTTGGCCGCTTCTGCGGCCAAAAGATTGCACACAGGCGCTGCCAGTATTGCGTAGTACAACCCATTTTTTCACAAAGTCAAAGTTCCAGGATGTTCAAACGATGAAGAAAATAGGTCCAATGCGCCCTGGCGCATTCCTGCATAAGGAGTTGCGCTTCAAGCGAGCACGCGCCTCGTCTGAGTGTATGTCTATCCACGAACCTGCACTCGTTCCTTGATCTGCCCATCTCCGCTGTAACCAAGGCCCACAAAAGATTCCTCCGCGACGGGCCGCTCGCCGTGCTCCAGGTTCACCAGAATCCGGACCGCGTCCTCCACAATCCGGTGCTCGGGCCGGGCATCCAGGCGCGCAATGAACCCGATTCCGCACCCGTCGCGCTCCGCCGACGGATCGTAGAGCCCTTGCGCCAACGGCGGCCCGTCAGCGCGCGGTCGCATTTCGTTCCGCGACTGCTTCATTCGTCCATACCCCCTGC
>DATKXO010000115.1:0-9475 GCA_035528995.1 Phycisphaerae bacterium
AACCCGTGATGCAGGAGCACAATGCCCTCGACGTTCGGGTCGGCGTCGTACAGGTCGGCCACGGCCTTGGCCAGCTCGAACCCGGGCGTGACGTAGGGAAGGACGGCGACGCGATCGCCCAGGGCCTCACGGACCAGGCGATCATCCGGCTGATTGGTCAGGGCCAGGACGGCGTCGGCGTGCGAGTGATCGACGTAGCGAGGCGGCAGGAAGGCGTGCACCAGGGCCTCGATCGACGGCGTGGGCGACGACGCGTCGAACAGATGCGTCCGCAGCTCGTTGATCATGGCGTCGTCGTCGAGGGCGTCGAGCCGTCGCAATCGCCGCAGGTAGCCCAAGTCGAGCGCCGGCAGGCCCGCTGGTTCGATCGAGGCCAGGTCCCGGCCGGAGGCCTTGACGCAGACGGCCTCGACCTCATCGCCCAGGAGCGTGGGCCGCTTTGTCTTGACCGAGACGTTGCCGCCACCGTGCAGGACCAGGTCGGGTTCGTGACCGATCAGGCGAGCGGTGTACAGGCGCAGGGCGACCTGCCGGCCGAATTTCGTGCCCCAGTGCCGCACGGCTTCCTCGGCCGCCTTGTCGTCCCAATGGTTCTTCATGGCTTCTTCGGAAAGACGTGCTTGAACGGAGCCACCGTCAACGACTCGAACACACCGCCGGCCACATACGGATCGCGCTCGACGATTTCGCGGGCGTCTTTCAGGTCGGCCGCTTCGAAGACGATGACCGCGCCGGTCGAAGCCTCGTTGGACTCATCGCGGATCGGGCCGGCCAGCGTGACGCGCCCGGCCTCGTCCATGGCGGTCCAGTAGGCGACGTGCTGGTCGCGGTGCTGGCCTCGCCGGTGCGGACCGTCCGGCCCGTCATGGCCGATCATGACAAAGAGGGGCATGGGTTCTCCATTCCAGTCTACGCATTCACCCGTTGCGGCCCATTGACAAGCTGACCACTGCTCAAACGCATCGGCTTTCGGCGTTCAGTCTGCAAGACTCCTGTGCGCCGGCGAGGGAATGGACCAGCCGATGATCTCAGCCGAACAGTGGTAGGAGGTGTTCTTCGACCTCGGCCAAGTACTCCGAAAGGCCGTTCTGTATCCCTCGTTCCCGCAGTATATCCAGCGGCGTCTCGCCGAGATCACCCACGGAATCGCCGGCGTCGTCGCCACACAGAGCCCTGAGCACCCTCTTGGCGCTGCGTTTTGCCGAGGCCTCGCTGGCAGTCAACTCTTGCGACGCAGTGCATGGGTCGAAGCCCAGTTCGCTGCGCATTTCGGCGAGGCGTCCCTTGTCCTCCTCGGTCCTCGGCTGGAACGCAGCAAGGAGCCAACATTCTCGTTTCGTGTGTGCGACCCCTATTACGACAGCGAACGACCAATGCCCACATTCCCGGGCCTGTTTCAGCCCTCGTATTCTGTCGAGGTGGTTGTCGGAATCACGAATCAGCAAGACACCCGCAACCCCCTGGCTATCCGATTCGATGACCAGCATCGCTCGTCGTGCCGCCCTGGCGTCGAGAGCACCCGGCTCACCGGCAAATCGGCCATGCTCGCGGATGCTCCGCTCCCGGGCCTCACGCCTGACGGAACTCCACCGAATGAAACTCGTGTCCGGGTGCAGGCCGCACCATTGGCGAACCGAGTCCAGAATCTCGGGCTCCATCCAGCTTGACTGCTCGCACAATACGCGGTCGGCGAGCGTACACGCCGTTTGCTGATCCGCCCGCGCCTCGCAGACGACGACAACCCGCCGACGCTCCTGCTGACCGGCCTGGCGACTACTAGGAGTCACGAACCCAGTCCTCGCCTACCGTGCTCCAGAACTCCCCCGGGCTCATCTCATCTTTCCAGCGGTCGAATTCCGGGTGCTGGTTCAGTGCGCCCACCGCGACCGAGCCGTCGTCGCGCAGGGCGGTGATGACCACCTCGCCGGCGTGGAAATGATCCACCAGGTACGGCGAGTGTGTGGTTCCCACGATCTGAAGATCGGGAAACTGCCGTTGAATCTCGCGGATTTGACGAACGAGCTCCGCCAGGGCCTTGGGGTGCAGACCGCGCTCGAACTCGTCGATGAGGACGAGACGTGGACGCGCGGGCCCGGTCAGGATCGTCAATAGCCCTAGCGTGAGCAGCGTTCCTTCGCTCGCTTGCGCTGCACCTAGCCCGCTGCCCGTCAGGAAATCCAGGACGATCCGATACCCGACGGACCGCGTCCTTACGCGTCGGAATAATGGCTCGCCGTCCTGTTTGACCGCCTCCCACTGATCATCCTCGATCTTGGTTTTCTCCAGTCGTAGCCCCTGCATCGGAGGTACGACCGCCCGGATGCGCTCGAGGAGCTGCTGGTAATCCTGGGGAACGGCAATGGCCATGTCCGCCAGTGCGGCTGAGAGGTTCGAGCCATCGAACTCGACGCGCGGGGTGATGGCCTCACTGTAAGAGGGCTCTGCCAGCTTGGTAGGATCGAGGTGCAGCAGGACCGTCGACTTGACCGCTTCTAGCAGGGGATGATCGTTGAACGTCCCACCATGCTGTCTACTACCGCTACCCCAGCTCCCTGCTTGGAACTTGATGGTCTTGTGCTTCCACTTCCCTTGCTCCCACTTCCCTACAACTGTGTATTCCCAGTCGATGCGACCGTCATCGGCCGGGCCCCGGAGCGAAAGTCCCAGCGATCCTTGGGTACCGTTCCATTGGCCTTCTATGCGGAGCGTCATTGCGGCACTTGCTCCGGACGTGCGAAGAGTTCCGGGATCACAATCCCCGCGGGTCACCAGCTCATGAACCGGCGTGCCGAGCTGGGCCAGCAGGTGCAGGCCCTGCAGGATGCTCGTCTTGCCGGACGCGTTTGGGCCGACGATCAGCGTCAGGTTGGACAATGGGACTGTCGCAGCCCGCAGGGCTTTGAAGTTCTCGAAATACGCGGTTTCGATCACGAGAATGCTCGCTCAAGCCTCTGGTCGTTTTGCATTATAACGCCCAACGGCGGTGGAATGACAGGCCGGAATATACGCCCAACGCCGCGGCAGAGGCGCTACCCGATCGTGCTCTGCAGCAGGTCCCAGGCTTCGGCATCGGTCTTGCCTTCGTGAACGATGCTGCGGACGGCCTGGATCATGGGCACGGGCCACTTGGACTGGAAGATGTTGCGGCCCATGTCCACACCGACGGCGCCGGCCGACACGGCGCTGTGGGCCAGCTTCAGTGCTTCGCGCTCCTCGATCTTCTTGCCGCCGGCGATGACCACCGGGACCGGGCAGCCGTCCACCACCTTCTCGAACCCGTCGCAGAAGTAGGTCTTGACGATGTGGGCGCCGAGCTCGGCCGCGATCCGGGTGGCCAGGCCCAGGTAGCGGGCGTCGCGGGCCATCTCCTTACCGACGGCCGTGACGGCCAGAACCGGCATGCCGTACCTTTGTCCCTTGTCGCAGAGCTTCGCCAGATTGGTGAGCGTCCGCTTCTCGTTGGGGCTGCCGACGAAGATCGACAGGGCCATGGCCGAGGCGTTCAGGCGGATGGCGTCCTCGATGGAGACGGTGAGGTCCTCGTTGGACAGGTCTTCCTTGAGGACGCTGGTGCCGCCGGAGACTCTCAGGACGATGGGGACGCGCACGCCGGCGTCGATGCAGTTGCGCAACACGCCGCGGGTGAGCATCAGGGCGTCGGCGTGCTCGAGCAGCGGGGCGACGACCTCGCCGGGGCGTTCCAGGCCGGTCGTGGGCCCCTGAAAGTAGCCGTGATCCACCGCCAGCATGACACAATGGTTGGTCCGCGGCTTGATGATGCCCGCCAGGCGATTCTGCATTCCCCAGTCCATGATGCACCTCTCCATCCACTCGCCGCGGCGAAACCGCGGTCCGCACATCGGCCCCCTTCAAAGCCAGTAGACGAGGAGAGGATGCTACTCTTGGCCGTGTGCCACGGTCAAGCGTGGGCGGAGCGCGGCGGGCGGGCGGCTTCGTTCGGCATGGCGACGTCCGCGATCCACGATGGGATCACGGCTCGACGACTTCCCACGCACCGGCCGGCGTTCGGCGCAAGTACAGCCGCGGTCGGCGCTTCCGGGTCAGCTCGCTGGAACGATCGTCGATGCGCAGGATGACGCGCTGGTCCCAGTTGATGCGGAGCTGCGGGAGGTTGATGGAGAATTCGTCGACGTTCTCGGTCTCGATGACGATCTTGTTCTGCTCGCGCAGGAAGCCTCCGGTGGCCCAGGCCCCGGGGGCGTCGGGGTGGATGGCCTCGATGCGCAGCCAGCCGTCCTGCGGGTCGGAAATCGTCCGGACGCGGACCTCGACGCGCTGGTGCGGGTCCGGTGCGACCGTGGTGGCTGGCGGGGCCGCGGGCTCCGCAGGCGGGGCGACGACCGCGGGTTTGGACGTCGCGGGCTTGGAGGTGGCCACCGGCTCGCCGTCGGTGTCGGGCTTGGGGCAGCCGGCCAGCGGGAGCACCACGGCGACGGCAAGGACCACGGCCGCGACTCGGTGACGCTGCAGGATCCTGGTCATGCGGATTCTCCCGTCGCTCGGCGCCCGTCGCCCGCCGTTGCGGGCCGGTTGCGTCCCGTACACGATTCTTGTACCGTCAATCGTCGGCGCCGACGCACGGAAGCGTCTCGCCGGGTTGACGATGGAGCCATGGCCGAACTGACCCCAAAACAAATCGTCGAAGCCCTCGACCGCCACATCATCGGACAGGATGACGCCAAGCGGGCCGTAGCCGTCGCCATCCGCAACCGCTGGCGCCGACAGCAGTTGCCCGAACACATGCGGCAGGAGGTCGGACCCAAGAACATCATCATGATCGGCCCGACCGGCGTGGGCAAGACCGAGATCGCCCGGCGCCTGGCCGACCTGGTCAACGCCCCGATGGTCAAGGTGGAGGCCAGCAAGTACACCGAGGTGGGCTACCACGGTCGCGACGTCGAGAGCATGGTCCGGGACCTGGCCGACGTGGGCATCCACATGGTTCGGCAGGAGCAGACCGAGGTCGTCCGGACCGAGGCCGAACGCCGAACCGAAGAGGTGCTCCTCGACGCCCTCATGCCGCCCAGCGAGTACGACCGGCTGGACCACGACGCGGAGAGCGAGACGGCCCAGCGCCGCTATCGAAGCCGCGAGAAGCTGCGTGCCCAGCTCAAGGCCGGCGACCTGGAGGACTCGCTGATCGAACTGACCGTGGATGAGAGAGCATCGCCGGTCGGGATGTTCGCCACGGTGGGCATGGACCAGTTGGGGCCGGAAATCCAGAACCTGATGGACCAGTTCATGCCGGCCCAGACCAAGCCACGGCGCATGCCGGTCCACGAGGCCCGCAAGGTGATCTTCCAGCAGCAATGCGACAAGCTCATCGACCGTCAGAAGGTGGCCGAGTTGGCCGCCCAGCGCACGGAGAACAGCGGCATCATTTTCGTCGACGAGATCGACAAGGTCTGCGGCGCTCCGGGGGGCTGGGGACCGGACGTCTCCCGGCAGGGCGTGCAGCGCGACCTGCTGCCCATCGTCGAGGGCTGCACGGTGAACACGCGAGCCGGCCCCATCCGTACCGACCACATCCTGTGCATCGCCGCCGGAGCGTTCCACCGGTGCAAGCCGTCCGACCTGATGCCCGAGCTACAGGGCCGGTTTCCCATCCGCGTGGAATTGTCCGACCTGAGCGCGGAAGACTTCCGCCGGATTCTCACCGAGCCGGAGGGAGCTCTGATCAAACAGCAGGTGGCCCTGATGGCCACCGAAGGGCTGACCCTGGAGTTCAGCGAGGAGGCCATCACGGCCCTGGCCGAGACCTCCTACAAGGTCAACCAAAACGCCCAGAACATCGGCGCCCGGCGGCTCCACTCGACGGTGGAGAAGCTGATGGAGACGCTTTCGTTCGAGGCTCCGGACCGCCGCGGGGACACGGTGACCATCGACGAGGACTACGTACGGGAACGGCTGAAGGGCATTGCCGAGGACGAGACGCTGATCCGGTTCGGATTTCACAGCCTGCGGGAGGACTCCTGACGCGGCATGAACGTGCGGCGGGCCGGGGTGATAATCCGTAACTATCTACCCAAAAACGACTTACGAATGCCCAGGGGTCTGCGGCCGACCCGGACGCGACGTACCCGCTCGCTGCTGCCGGAATCGGACTCACAAATGGAGAAAGGCCGCCCTGGCGTCGATGCTCTATCCGTCGTAGAATTCACGGCCCGTAGGCCAATGGTGCGCCGGCCCGGAACGGGAAGGGTGTAGTCGAAGCCGACCGCTAGCGTCGGCCAGTGCGTTACTTACGAAAGCGGAGTTCCTGTGATCAAGGTACGACCCAGAGGAAGTGAGTCCATCCAGCAAATGCTCAAGCGGTTCAAGCGTCTTTGCCAGCGTGAAGGCCTGACCCGCGACATGAAGCGCACCAGCTACTACGAGAAGCCCTCCGAACGGCGCCGTCGAAAGATGCGAAAGGCCCAGCGCCGCCAGGTCGCCGCGTAGCCCCTCTTCCTATCCCTCACACACACTAAGGGGTGACGTTGTCGTTCAACGCGTATGTGCGTTCGGACACCCCTCGGTTGCGCCATGGCCCATCCAGGACCGCCGGCGCGCCCCCGGTTCGCAGCAACTGGACGAATCAGGGCTATATGCCGCGGTCATCGCCTGCAGGCGGGATGATCTCGAAGTCCGCCCGAAACGGGGCGTCGCCCACGTCGGCGATCTCGAAGCGAATGATGATGATCGCGCCGCAAGGGAAGTCGACGCCCAGCAGAGCCCGCACCGGCGGGGCGAATCCCTCCGTCGCCGCGTTGGCGTCAACGTCATCGATCGGAGCGCTGGAGAACTTGATCCCCTCCTCCAACGCCTCGGGAGCCAGCGTCGTGTCGTCCAGGTTCTCGTCGATCAGTCGGAGCAGTTCGGCATCCCCAACGGAGAACACGCGGTTGCACGGCAGCGTCCGGGTATTGGCGACCACGTCCCCTTCCAGACTTTCACTGCCGGGCAGGCTCACAAACTGGGCCGCTGTCGGTTGGGCCAACTGACTCGTGTTGTTGTACGTGCCGTAGGTGAAGATCGCCCGGTACGGCGTGTTGTTGATGAAGGCCACCCAGATGGTCCCGGAGGAACCGGCCTGCTCGCCCCCCCGCGACGCCGTCTGGTTCTGGAACGTGTCCACCGAACAACTGCCGATCCACGGCAGCAGAACGGCCAATGCTGTCAGGCACCGATTGCTGGCAAGTGGCACGGCGGAACCTCCTGGTGCCGCTACAGGTTCCCGGTTGGCGACTGGCTGGTCAATAGGCCCGCGCTGGGGGCCCCGAGTTCACAGATCGGCCCGTGCCGCTGCGGTCCTTGAGTGAGATCGCCCGCCCCGGTCGGACCAGGAGCCGGCCCCGTCCAGTCGGGCGCCGCGTTCGCGTTCCGGCTGGCGGGGGGCAGCGACCTGAGGCCGAACGACGACTCCGAATCCGGCCGGCTAGTGCAGATGCTTTCCAGTGGTGGTCATCACAAGCTTGCCATGCTTGACACCACGGGCGCTGATGACCTGGTCGGCAAAGCGCCGCAGCTTCCCAGGGCTTCCCTTGAGGATGATCACCTCCAGGCAGTTGTGCTCGTCGAGATGGACGTGCAGGGTGGCCGTGATCTCCCGGGTATGATGGTGCTGGAGCCTGGCCAGGCGTCTGGGCAGGTCCGCCTTGTCGTGGTCGTAGACGATGCACAGGGCGGCCACGCCCGGGGAGGACTCCTGTTCCCAGTCCCGGCTGACGATGGCCTCGCGGACCATGTCGCGAACCGCTTCGGAGCGGTTCGGGTACCCCTTGGCGGCAATCAGGGCATCGAAGGCGGCCAGGAGTTCAGCATCCATGGAAACACCGAAACGGACGATCTGAGCCATTGATCCGGCCTCGAATGGGAGCTATCGGGAGCCACGGGGGCAGGGTACTTCCGTGCGGCGCCAGGCGTCAAGAAGGGTGGCCGCCGCCGGCGAGCGGGGTTTGGCTCTTGACCAGCCACTGCCCAGCGGCCATATTTGTTTAGTGGAACGTGCTAGGGCTCTGCACGGGGACCGGTTATGGTCCGGTTTCCCGCCGAGCGGCCCCTGACGGAAGAAGGGAACCATGCAAAGAGCACGGCAAACGGTTGTTTCGCGGGCGAGGCGGTGGCTGGGGCTTTGCCTGCTTGGGGCCGGCGTCAGCGTCGGCTGTGACGCGGGAACGGCGTCGTCCGTTTTCAACCCGGCATTTGTGGACGTGGTCGGTGGCACTGCCGAGGAACCGATCGCGTCGGTCGAGAACGCTCCGGGTCACGTTCCGATCATCTTCGTCAACAATCTCCGGTTCGACTCGCAGTTGACCAGCTACCTCGAGGCCCTGCGGGCCGATCGACGACTCATCCACCTCGAGGACCCGGCCGGCAGTTTGAGCGACATCCGTCCCCGGATCCGAATGCGAATCCAGGTGACCTTTGAAAACGGCAACACCCTGCCGTTCGAGTTCGTGGACGGCGACAGCGTGGTCGAGATCGAACGGCTCGACGATCAGAACGACCCTGCGGCCCCGGCCGAGGAGCCGATCGACCCGGTGCTGACCCAGAACGACCTGTCGCGCATGGTGGCGATCTGCAACGTGGCCCGGGTCGAAGTGGTAGGCGACCCGCAGGTCTTTGTGCCGGTGACCACCCGCGTGATCCGGATCGTGACCGGCGACTTCGGTTTCCAGACGCGGGAGCTCGAACGCAGGGACCGGCCCCAGTTCAGGCCGGTCCTCCCCGACGTGGTGGACGAGAACTTCAACATCACACTGCTGCGGAACTTCAACGTTCGCGAGGCGCCTGCGCCGGCCAAGAACCTCACCTGCGGGTCGATTGTGGGCATCGTGGTGGACGGGATCGTCAGCGTTCCGTTTACGGAGCCGGAGGACGATCCGGGGGACGACTTCATCGCGGGACAGCCGCTGGTTCCCGGGTACGTCACCACCGACGAGACCGCGGCGGCGTCCATTCCGGGGAGGTACAGGTTCACGGTCACGGTTCGCTAGAGCGGCAGGCCGGACCGTCATCGAATCGCGGAGGTTTGATCCATGCGTACCGGCATACTGTGGGCGACCTGCTCGGTTGCGATTTGGCTGATGGCATGCGGGTGTGGCGATAACGCCAGGCTCTTCAGCGACGAGTTCCGCAGCCTCACCAGTGGCGACGTCGTGCCGTTGACCCCCGGCGATCCCAGTCAGCTGGTCCTGGTTCGGCTGATCAACGACACGCCGGACGCCATCGAGTTCGTGGTGACCGCTGAACGTCAGGTCCTGATCACGGACCAGGAAGGGCGCGGCGTGATCGAGTCCACGAACGAGACGGTTCGTCTCCGCACGGTCCCGCTGGAAACGGCCAACGAAGTCGGGGCCCTGTTCGACTGCCCGGTCACGCGGATCGGCTTGGGCGAGGACCTGAACAGCCCGTACTCCCAACCGGGTCTGTTCGTGTTCGAGGGTGACGAAATCATCGGCATCGAGGCCGG
>DATKXO010000116.1:0-2083 GCA_035528995.1 Phycisphaerae bacterium
CAACGACGCCCTGGCACTGCTCCACAGCGCATCCGACGCGGCCGGTGCGGCCATCGGCGACGGCATCGGCATCACGTTCGACCAGGACAACTCGGCCAACACCGTCGAGGAATGGGGTTCGATTGACCACGTCGCCACCAATATCACGGATACCACCGAGGACAGCGACTTGGTTTTCAGGGTGATGTTGGGCGGCGCGACGCAGCCCGCCCTGACCATCGACGCCAGCGACCAGAGCGTCACCCTCGGCCAGAACGTGACGGATACGGACGGGGTTGACAAACTCCGCATCTTCCCCCTGACGACCGCAAGGGGTTCGCTCGTCCTACAGGCGGCTCTCAGTGCGGGCGACACCGTGACGACCATCACGAACGCTTCGCAGGCGGCCGAGCGAGCCTACACCATCCCCGACTCCGGTGCATCAGCCTCCGAGTTCCTGCTGACCGACCGGACGAAGACCAAGTGGACGTTTATGATTGCCGGGGCCAATGGTGAGGATACGGACGGTGTGCTGACCAATACCGGCGGCATCGCGGGCGGGTCCAAGCCAACGGGTGTCACATCGACCGAGGCCGCCGCCGCGTACTGCAAGGTCTACGACGCGGGCACCACAAGTTACCAGAACTTGGCCACATCACAGACTGGGACTAATGTGACCAGTAACTACCAGATTTTCAGTGACACCAAGGGCGATGGCGATGCCATCTACTTCGGTGCCGCCGTTCCGTTCTGTGAAATCGGCATCGACATGGGTGGCACCGTGCAGGACTACACGGGCGACGCCATCACTTGGTATTACTACAACGGGACCAACTGGACGACTGCCTTAACTGTCTTCGACAACACGGACGCCACGGCCCAAGACGGCAAGCGGTCGTTCGGTCGTGACGGGGTTGTCAACTTTGTGCCCCCGGCCAACTGGGCGGCAGTGGCAGTGGACAGTCAGTCGGCCTACTGGATCAAGGCCGAGATCACGACCGTTGCCAACGTCGGTGCGAACAAGGCAGTGACGAATAGCGTGGAACACTACGTTATTAGCCCCGATGGCGATGCCGTTCAAATCCCGTACAAGTGCAACATCAGCGAAGTGCGCGTCAGCAATCTTGGCGCGACGGTCCACGACCAGATCGTGAAGTTCGTGCTTTTCAACTTCACCAAGGGCACCTACTCGCTCGAACTGTCCTGGGCTGCCAGCCAACCCACCGACACGTTTACGACCACCGTGTTGAAGGCGGCGTCGGCCGGCGTGGACTGTGATGCGAGTGATGTTATTGGCATCCTTATCACCGAAGATAATGGTGCTACCAACAACCCGACCAACATCATGGTCGAACTGGACGTGACGCTGACCGACTAACCGGAACGAAGCCGAACTGAGGAGGACATGAAGATGGCAAGGCCAAAGAAGAAGGAACCCAGGGCGCCCAAGGCGAAGCCTCAGGTGCTGAAACTCCACGACCCGACCGATGCGGTGTCGTTGCGCGCGGGTATCCAGGACATTCTGGAAGCGCTGGGCCTGGACCCGTCCACCGTCGGCGCCATGGGTGGGCCGTTTAACAACGACGGCACGTACCATCCGGTCGGGCGCGGAACGTGTCTCGGCGCGACCGTGATGCTGTGGAAACAGCAGCCGGTTGGTATCGGCGAAGCGCCGCGCCGGAGCGCCGACGAGGTCCGCGTGGAAATCACAATCCAGGGTGCCGAGGCCCGGACGGTTCTGCTCGATGTCCGGGGCGAGAACCACAACCAGGAGAAGGCGGTGCTGGCCGCGATTTCCGGTAGCGACCCTGTGGCGGACGCGCCGGAAGCCGTGGCTGCACCGGAACCGGCGCCGGACCTGCCGGCGAGCGACGCGGCTGCGGTCATGGCGCCGATGCCGGACGGGGACGATGCCGAAGACTGAGGAACGGCGGCGCGGTGGCGCGAAGCGTTACCGCACGAAGCGGTTGCCCGGTGGCAAGTTCATACGCTTCGCCATCGTGCCGAAACCGGGGCCGCGCGGCGGCCATACTGTGGCCGGGCCGGTTCGGAAGAAGAAGCCGGAGCGCGGGACTCGGCGACAGAAGTACCTTGAGCGGCGACG
>DATKXO010000117.1:0-6895 GCA_035528995.1 Phycisphaerae bacterium
GACCGGATGTTCGCCAAAGTCGGTCGGTCTTCCGTGTTCGCAGAAGCCGTGCTGGCTTGACGGTCCATTGCGATGACAGCCACAACCCCTCTTGGCGCCGCGCATAGTGTCAGCACGAAACCACGGGGTGTCAAGCCGAAGTCCGCCGGGTTCGGGCTTCGGCCGACATGCCGCCCTCGTGACGCCGGTGTGATCCACCGGTTCGGTGATGGCCGGCAGGCCGCAACACTTCGAGCCGAAGAGGGCCGCGGAAGAAAGTTAGTTAAAATAGGCCGGATAGACTCGCCGGCAACGCTTGCGGCCCTGGTAGGCGCGGGCGAGGTCCAGAAAGATGTCCAGGTCACGATCGACGTTCGTGGCGGCCCCGTCGAAGTACAGGTTGCGGATGGGCAGGTCGCCGTGGGCGGCACTAACGGCCGGGTAGACCGCCTCGCAGACGACGCCGTTCATACAGGTGAAGGGGCTGATGTCGATGATGCCGTCGGCGCCTTTGCCGTGCAGGTAGATGGTTTTGCCCACGCTGAGGACCATCTCGCCCAGACAGCCCTCCGGCGGCAAGAAGGGGCGAGATGCCTCCAGAACCTGGACGATGTCGTGAGGCTCCTCGTAGCCGACCAGGTCCTTTTGGACGGGAGTCAGCAGGGCCTGCTCGTAGTGGTGTTGGGCGCGGGTTTTAAGCTTGAGCTTGAGGTAATCGGTGTTGAACCAGCCCCGCTGGCGCAGCAGGTCGGTTTTGTGGCTCCAGTTGGTGTACCAGACCCATTCGGCGATATCGGATATCCAGCATTCTCCGCCGTGCTTCTCGATCCGGCGGGCGACGTCGCCGTTGCTGAAGACGTTGAGGCGGCAGAATATCTCGCCAACCAGGCCGATGAGGGGCCGGCCCTTTTCATACCGGGCGGGGACGGCCCGGAATCGATCGCGCATGCGCCCCACGGCGGCGAGGAGTCCACTCAGCCGTTGCTTCGGCGTCAGCTCGGGGCGGTCGACCACGCGCTCGAAGTCGGCGACGGACTGGAGGAAGGCGTCGTCGGTATCGCCGGGCGTCGTCTCGTACGGACGGGTCTTGAGCAGGAAGCGCTGGGCCAAGTCGCCGCAGACGACGGCCATCCAGCCCGTGCGCATCAGGTCGCCCGCATGATCACCGATGCCATCGTAACCGTTCTCGCTTAGCGGCGAGATCACCGGCACGTCCGCGTAGCCCAATTCGGCCAGCACCTGCTTGAGGTACGGCGTATACTGTCCGAACCGACAGGGCCCGCGGGCGCTGGGCATGAAGAAGGCGGTCCTGGCCGGGTCGAAATCCGGCGCCCGGCAGACCTTGAGGAAATCGCCCAGAGTGATTTTGTGGGGGAGGCATTCCTCGCCGCTGGCGTAGAGGCCGCCCAGTTCGAGCGTTTCGGCGTCGGAGTCGGGCGCGACGGTGGCGTCGATGCCGATGGACCGAAAGGCGGCGGCCATCAGCCGGGCACCGGCGTAGGCCATTTGCGGGAGGTAGAGGGTTCGGCCCTGGAGGCCGGGGGCTCCGGGGGCTGTTTGGTTTGGCCGGTCGGTTCGGTCTGTGACTTTCGCCACCATCGCAACATTCCCTTGCTGTCCAGATAGGCCTCGAGGCGGGTCATCATGCCTGCGTCGTTGGAGTGTCCATCAAACTGTAGGGTCAAGAACGGCTTGCCCGAGGCGGGACGCACGAACCCCTTGACGAAGGAGTCGGGGCCGCACTTAAAGTTCGTGATGTAGATTATGTGCAGGTTGGGGTATTGGGCGACGATCTTGGCCGCGGCCAGTATCTTTCGCCCATAGTCCCAGTACATGTTGTCGTTGACGTCGCGGACGTCGACGTCGGCCAGGGGCAGGGCGTCAATGGGCAGGACGTTGACGCCGTAGTGATCTCGGAGCTTCCTGGCGGCGGACAGGCTCACGCCCAGGTCGTGGATGTTGTAGGGCCGCCCGACGACGACGATGCCGGGCTCGCCGGTCTGGGCGAGGAGGGCCAAGGCTTCGCTACCGGCCCGCTGGTAGGCGGATCGGAACTGGTCCTGTGCGGCGCTGGCCGTTTCAAACGCCTTCCGGGCGACCGACGGCTGCACGCCGAGGTCGGCGGCGGCCCGTACCAGCACGTCACCCAAAGCCTCTTGGCCCTCGCGCAAGCGGATGGTGGGACAGAGAATCCGCCCCGCCCAGGAACGGAAGGCCGGCGCCTGGCGCAGGACGAAGGGCAGGGTCTGGCCCCAGGGGCAGACGTGGCTCTCGTTGTCCATGAACTTCGTCTCGGCCGAGAGGATGTTGGGCAGCCAGACGTAGTCCACTTTGCGTTCGACCAAGTCGGCCACGTGCCCGTGGGCCACGATGATGGGGAAACAGGGCTCGGCCACGACGCAGTCCAGGCCGACGCGGACGGTCTTGCGGTTGGTTTCGGACGAGACCATCACGTTGAAGCCGCACTCGCGGAAGAAGCGGCGCCACAAGGGCAACATGTCGAGGCTGTACATGGCCATGGGCACACCGATGGTGGTGGTGGCACCGGGCGGGTCCCCCTGATCGTCCTGGTCAAGCAGTTGCTGTCTCAGGGCCACCAGGTCGGGGATGGCGGGCTTTCGGTCGGTCTTGGTGCGCTTGCGGTAGCGTTCGGAACACTTGTCTCCCCAGTAGGTTTTCTCGCCCTCGACGTTGAATTCCTGGACGGAGCACAGGTTGCCGCAGCCCTTGCAGGTGAACTCGCGGAGGGTGTAGTCGATCTGGTCGACGTGGTAGCCGCGGAAGCGCGTCGGGGCACCGGTGGCGGCGACCTTCTCCCTGGCCAGCATGGCGGCCCCGATGGCGCCGAGGACGGCGTTGTGCGGCGGGACGATGATCTCCTTGCCGGTGATGGCGGCGAAAGCGGCGGCCACCGCGTCGTTGTAGGCCGTTCCGCCCTGGTAGAAGATGCAGTCGCCGATGCGCCGGCCTCGGACCACGCGGTTGATGTAGTTGTAGCCGATGGAGAGGGCCAGGCCGGCGATCACGTCCTGGAGCTTGGCCCCGCGCTGCATGCAGAGGTTGACGTCGCGCTCCATGAAGACCGTGCAGCGCTCGCCGAGCTTGACCGGAGCCTTGGAGCTGAGGGCCAGTTCGGCGAACTCGCCCTTGATGGAGACGCCGAGTTCCTCGGCCCGTTCCTCGAGGAAGCTGCCGGTGCCCGCGGCGCAAGCCTCGTTCATGGTGAAGTCCACGACGACGGTCTCTTTCGAGTCGCCACCCTCGGGCTCGAGGCTGATGAACTTGCTGTCCTGCCCGCCGATTTCGAAGATGGTGTCGGGGCGCTTGCCCAGCAGCCGATCGCCGATGAAGGTGGCCCCGGTCTTGTGGGCGGTGATCTCGTCGTTGATGCTGTCGGCTCCGACCAGCTCGCCGACCAGCTCGCGCCCGCTGCCGGTGCTGCCCACGGCACAGATACGGACCCGCGAGCCGACGGCGTCCTCCATCTCGCGAAGGTGACGGGAGACGACCTCGATCGGCCGGGCGTCCGTTCGGGTGAAGATCGAATGAATGACGTCGCCGTCGTCGTCGATGAGCACCAGCTTGGTGCCCACCGAGCCGATGTCCAGGCCGAGGTATGCGTCGACGACCGATCCGTCGGCGGGGAACTGGTACGGCGTGATCTGGTCACGCAGCAGCGTGACGCGCTCAAGGCTCAGCGGCGGGGAGGTGGCGAAGGTCGAACCGTTGCCCCGGTCCTGTCCGCCGGGGCGGGCCAACCGGGCCCGGGCATCGACACCGGCGGCATCGGCCGACCCGGCGCCGATCACGGCGGCACCGATGGCACCGAATGACTCGGCCGCGTCCGGCACGGAGAGCACGCCATCGTCCAGCTCGAAGGTCTCGCGAAGCCCGCGGACCACGGCCGAGTTGGCCGACACACCGCCCACGAGGACGACCGGTGCGACGACGGGGCGGCCCTTGACGACGGCCGACTTGTAGTTGGCGGCCACCGCGTTGCACAGGCCGCGGAGCACCTCCGGCGGGGTGAAGCCCTTCTGCTGGGCGTGGATCATGTCGCTCTTGGCGAAGACACTGCAGCGCCCGGCGATCTGGGCGGCGCGTTCGGCGCTATCGGCGAGCCGGCCGATGTCCTCGACGGCGTACTGGAGGCGCGAGGCCTGCTGATCGAGAAAGGCTCCGGTGCCGGCGGCACAGTCGCCGTTGGTGCCGTAGTCGAGAATGCCCAGCACGCCGGTGGCGGGGTCGGGTTCGAGGCGCAGGTACTTGCTGGTCTCGCCGCCGATCTCCAGGGCGGTTCGGACGTTGTTATGGAGCAGATCGACAGCCCGGGCCAGTGCCTGGAACTCGTTGCAGAAGGGCGCGTCGAGGGCGTCGGCGACCAGAGCTCCTCCGGAGCCGGTCAGGCGGATGGAGCCCACCCGATCGGTCGCGGCGAAGCCGAGCAGCTCGGCGAGCAGCTCGCGCACCGTCTCGACGGGCTGGCCGCGCATCCGCCGCGGCGGCGTGACGATGACGGCCCGGTCCGGGTGCCCCGGCACAGGCAGGGCGCGCAGCCCGGCAGCGCCGTCCCGCTGAAGGATGGCCTGGGCGCAGTCGGCGGGCACCAGGAGGGCGCTCTTGACGGCCACCGCGCCCACATCGAAACCTATATGGATGTTCCTCATCTTTGGTCCGTCTATCCCGGCCCCGGCCCGAGGCGCGTTGGTCAAGGAAACTGGATTCACCGCTGCCTATGTACTTAGGTACTTCGTTGCCACGGCAATGTCAACTCGAAAGCGCGCAACTTGAAGGGCTTGCGTGGCGCCGAGCCCGTCGAGGCGGGCGGCGGGCAGCGCGCCCGGATACTCTTTCCCTGTCAGCAGATCGGTGATATAGTACGTTCGGCTGAAGCCCGGCGCCCGTTCGGTCGACTTGGCGGACCCGGGGCGACAGGACGGGCGGCTTGAGAAAGCCACCGAATGGGCCTGGAGCGGTGTCCGAGTGGCCTAAGGAGCACGCTTGGAAAGCGTGTGTGCGGGTAACCGTACCGCGGGTTCGAATCCCGCCCGCTCCGTTCAAGTCCTGAAGGCAAACCGAGCGTTCTTCGGGTTTGTTAGCGCGTCTGTACTCGGCGCGGTTTGTAAGCGCGTCTCTACATTGCGCGGTTTGTAAGCGCGTCTCTACAGGCGGCCGTTTGTTAACGATGCTCTACATGAAATCGCGAGGCGCGCCCCGAAGCCAATGAACTGCGCGAGCGTACTCGAGAAGAGAGTGGCGCCTCGACCGGGAGAGCGGCTGCAATAGCGAACGCGCGGCGAGCGGACCGCTAGGGCAGCGGGAACTGATCGCACATGGCCAGGACGTCGCCGCGGACCTGCTCGATGACTTTGGGGTCGCCCTCGGAGCGGAGGACGCGGTCGATCCATCCGGCGATGGTCTTCATGTCGCCCTCCCTGAGGCCGCGGGTGGTCAGGGCCGGCGTGCCGAGGCGCAGGCCGGAGGTCTGGGTGGGCTTGCGCTCGTCGAAGGGGATCATGTTCTTGTTGACCACGATGGCGGCCTGCTCGAGCCATTCCTCGGCCAGTTTGCCGGTGACGTCGGGATAGGCCGGTCGCAGGTCGAGCAGCATGAGGTGTGTGTCGGTTCCGCCGGAAACGAGGCGGTTGCCCCGAGCGACCAGAGCGTCGGCCAGGGCCTGGGCGTTGTCGAGGATCTGCTGCTGGTACTGCTTGAATTCGGGCTTGAGGGCCTCGCCGAAAGCGACGGCCTTGCCGGCGATGCAGTGCATGAGCGGTCCGCCCTGGGTGCCCGGGAAGACTCGCGAATCGCACTTCTTGGCCCAGTCCTCCTTGCAGAGGATCATGCCGCCGCGCGGTCCGCGGAGGGTCTTGTGCGTGGTGGTGGTGACGAAGTCGGCAGTGGGCACGGGCGAGGGGTGCAGCCCGACGGCGACCATTCCGGCGATGTGGGCGATGTCGGCCATGTGCACGGCGCCGATCTCGTGGGCGATCTCGCTGAACTTGTCGAAGTCCAGCGTGCGCGGGTAGGCGCTGGCCCCGGAGATGATGAGCTTGGGCTTGTGCTCGGCGGCCATACGCCGGATGACGTCGTAATCGACCTGCTCGGTCTTGGGGTTCACCTCGTACTGGACGACGTTGAAGAGCAGCCCGGTCATGTTGACCTTGAGCCCGTGGGACAGGTGCCCGCCGTGGGCCAGGCTGAGTGACAAGAGGGTGTCACCGGGCTGCAGGACGGCGAGGTAGACGGCCGCGTTGGCCTGGGCGCCGGAGTGCGGCTGGACGTTGACGTGGTCGGCGCCGAAGAGCTTTTTGGCCCGCTGGCGGGCGAGGTCCTCGATGGCGTCCATGTTCTGACAGCCGCCGTAGTACCGCCGGCCGGGATAGCCCTCGGCGTACTTGTTGGTGAAGACGCTGCCGACGGCCTCACGGACCGCGCGGGAGACGTGGTTTTCCGAGGCGATCAGTTCGAGGGTGTGGTGCTGTCGCTCCTCCTCGGCGAGCATGGCGGCCAGGGCCTGGGGATCGCTTGCGGCAATGTTCGGAAAAGCACGCTCGAGGTCTGTCGTAGCGGTGGTCATGACGGGTCCTTGTTGAACAGATGCACCTCAATCCAGCGTAAGGTCGCTAAACTATCGCCCTGGGGGCCGAAAAGCAAACGGGCAGCGGGAGAGGCGCTACCGAGGGTCCGTGACACTTCCGGCGGCATTCGGTTTCGGGTGCCACGGGCGGTTTGTCCGCCCGTGCGGTCTCTCGGGGGGGCGCGTGGAGCACACACACTGGCAGGCAAGCTGCCAGTGCCACCCGCCCGCTTCCGCCGCCCCTTCCAGGGGCTCCCCTTCGTATCGGCACTGCCGACCCAGGGCTCGCTTCGCATCGCCCTGGGCTATATTCCCTCGTCCGCTCCGCGGACTTTC
>DATKXO010000118.1:0-4768 GCA_035528995.1 Phycisphaerae bacterium
TCAACCGCAAGGTCGGTGCCCCGCCGGGCCCGCAAACGATCTGGCTGGGACTGCAACGCATGCATGACTTTGCCCTGTCCTGGCAACTTTTCGGCCCCGACGCCCGCGATGGCCCCCAACTTGTGTAGAACAACGAGGGCGTCAGCCCCTGGTATACGTGGCCCCACACCCAGAAAGCCCCGAAGGGGCGATAGGCCCTGGTATGCGTGGCGCCGCTCACAGCAGATTCGCCGCCAGCTCCGCCAGCTCGCTGCGCTCGCCTTTGACCAGCTCGATGTGGGCGGCCAGGGGTTGGCCGCGGAAACGACTCACCAGGTAGTTGAACCCGTTGCTCGACGAGTCCACGTACGGGTTGTCGATCTGGTACGGATCGCCCGTCAGCACCACCTTCGACGACAGCCCCACCCGCGTGATGATCGTCTTGACCTCCAGCGGTGACAGGTTCTGGGCCTCGTCCACCACGATGTACCGGTTGTTGATGCTCCGCCCCCGGATCAGCGACAGCGACAGAATCTCGATCACCCCCGTCTCCAGCAGCGAGGCGAACCGGTCACGGCTGCCGATCGACTTGTCGCTCTCCAGCAGAAACTCGAACGTGTCCGCGATCGGCTTCATCCACGGAGCCATCTTCCGCTCTACGTCCCCGGGCAGAAAACCGATCTCCTTCCCCACCGAGACCGTCGGCCGGGCCACCACCATCCCCTGGTATCTCTTCAGGATCACCGCTTGGTGCAACGCGCAGGCGACGGCCAGCAGCGTCTTGCCCGTACCGGCCTTGCCCATCACCGTCACCAGACGAATGCGATCGTCCAGCAGCGCGTCGGCCGCGTAGTACTGCTCCTTGTTCCGCGGGCGAATGCCGCAGACGCCGTCCTTGTGTGCGGCCACAGCGATCAGGTTGTTGCTCTCACCTTCGCGCCGGGCCAGCATCGTGGATTTGCCGTTGTCGTCCGGCCGCACCAGCACGTACTGATTTGGGTGCAGCTCGACGCCGTCGGGGATGGGCAGGTGACGCTCGCCGGCGAGCTGCTGCACGTCGCCCGCCGGCAGGGTCAGCTCCGTGTTCCCGCTGTATACGTCCGACAACACCACGCGGTCGCTCTCGTAGTCCTCGGCCCGCAGGCCCATCGCGTCCGCCCGGATGCGCAGGTTGATGTCCTTGGTCACGATGATCACCGGCGCGTCCGGGCTCTCGTCGCGCAACTGCATGGCGATCTGCAGGATGCGCGAATCCGCGCTGCCGGTCGGGTCGAACGGCGTCTCCGGGTCCCAGTGCACCTTCAGGAACACGCCGTTCTCCAGCTCGATCCCGGCCGCCAGCGACTGCCCGTCACGCAGCGAATCCAGCAGCCGCGACACCTGCCGGGCGCTCTGCCCGCGCTGCGATGGCTCGCGCTTGAAGCGGTCGATCTCGCCGATGACTTCGATGGGGATGACCACGGTGTTGCCCACGAATCGAGTCACCGAGGTCGGGTCGTGCAGCAGGATGTTGGCGTCCAGCACGTACGTCTTGCGCATCAGGGCGGGAAGTATAGCCCTGCGGTTCGCCCCGGGCAATGCCGTCTCAGTGAACCATCGGTCAACAGAAGGTGCCCGGCGGGGCCGAATCAGTGCCCGGGAGTGCCGACCCGATTCAGGATGCTGCTGAGCTGCCGGATGGACTGGCGAACGCCGTCCATTCTGGGGTGGATGTTCAGCGCCGCCCGGTAAGCCTGCAGCGCTTCGTGGAACCGGTTCAGTTGAACCAGGCAGTGACCCATGCCGGCCAGCGCCGCGAAGTGATGCGGATTCAACCGGATGGTCCGCTTGTAATCGGCGATCGCTTCCAGCGGACGGTCGATGAAGCAGTACGCGATGGCCCGCTGGTTATAGGCCTCCGCGAAATCCGGGGCCCGGGCGATCACCTCGCTCAGCCGCTCCACCGCGTGCCGCTCCCGGTTGTGGTCGATCAGACGCACCGCAACGTGCAGGTCGCGCCGGATATCGGCGTCGGGATGACGCAGCCAGATGAGCCACAGGGCGTGCTCGGCCATCGAAACGACCAGCGCGTCGTCGTGATTGAGCGTGCGGGCCAGAGCGGCGCAATCGCGGAACGTCCCCACCACCCCCAGGCACGCCGCCGCCACCTTGACCGTGTCGTCCCGGTCGCTGGCCAGCAGAAGGACGAGTTCTTCCGTCGTCCAGTGCTCGCGCAGCTCGCAAGCCAGCCCCTCAACGTCGTAGTGTCTGAAATAGTGGACCGTAGAACTGACCAGGTCGTGCCCGGCACTCGTGGGTGGTCCGATGGAGATTGCGTCTGCCTGTGTTACCGACATCCGAGGTGCCCACTCCGTTACCGGACCCGCCGCTCCGACATGACGGTACCGCGCGGCGACTTCTTGCGGTACGAATTGATGTTAGGAACCCCCTTCCGGAAAGTCAATTAGGACCAAGACCCTCACCGAACTCCGCCGCCCCCGGGTACAGTGCGCCTTGACATCACCGCCCCACACCTTCCCCGGCACGCAACTTGATCCGCCGCATGCAACCGGCCATGATGCATCTGCCGGGAACGTTGGCGACACCGGCGGCCGCGGTTCGGCCGGCGAACGCACGGCGTAGTTATCGGATGGAACGCGCCTTGCTAGGGCCGCCGAATCCGCAATGCTCGCCCCGGCGCATCTGAAATCGTAAACCGCCGACCGCGCGCACCAGATCGGTCGCCGCGCCCGTTGACCGAAACGGGCGTTCGCCGGCCGAGCGCGTGTTCGTTCCGCGGACGGCCATGCATCGCGAGAGGTCAGGCATTCGTGACACGCGTGAAGGCGGGCTTGATCGGGCTGACCGGCCGGGGGCGGCTGATACACGACTCCCTACAAGCCGACCCCGTCATCGAGCTCATCGCCGTCGCCGACCACGATCGAGCTCTGGCGGTCCGGCTGGCGGAGGAAACGGGCGCCGCCCCATACGATGATGCCCGGCGGGCCGTCGTCGAGTCTGCCGCCCGCGGTGCCCAGGCCCTGTTCATCGCCCTGCCGCCGGCCGAGACGGATGAATACCTGCGCGTCGCCGCCGGCCTGAAACTGGCCGCCTTCGTCCTGCCGCCGGTCGCCCGGCGCTTCGATGTCGCCAAGGAACTGGCCGACCTCTTCGCCCAGGCCGATGTCCCCCTGGTGGTCGCCCGACCCTGGCAGTGCGAGCCCGCATACCTGCGCCTGCACGACCTGCCCTCCCTGGCCGGACACGTCTTCGCCGCCGTCGCCGATGTCTCCTGCCCCGTCGATCAACCACTCGACTGGCAGGGCGACGCCCGTCGCGCCGGCGGCGGTGTCCTGCTCCACGGCGGCTACGAGATGACCGACGCAATCGTCACTCTGCTCGGCGTGCCCACCGAGGTCTACGCGGTCATGGGTTGCTCGCTGCCGCCCGGGCAGACTCGCCTCTACGACACCGAGGACGCCGCATCCATCGTGTGCCGATACGCCGACGACCGCACGGCCACCGTCGCATGTCGCCGCGCCGCCGCGCCGGAAAACTGGTCCATGACGCTGTGCGGCTCGAAGGCCACGGTGAACCTCTCGCCGGAGTCCATGACCGTCACCGAAGGTTCGGACCACCGCGTCACTACCACCGCCGTCCACACCAGCAACCGGCTCGCACCGCCCGTCAGCGTGTTCGTCGCCTCGCTGGCCGCCGGAGTCAGCCGGATGCCGTCGGACGTCACCGAACACCTCGGCACCATGGCCACCATCATGGCGGCCTATCTCTCCACCCGCACCGGGCAGCCCGAATCCCCCGGCAAGTTCCTCGAACTGCCCCGTGTCGGCGAGCGTTGAAGCTGTGATGCAGGAGGGGTATTGTGCTGTCAGCCGGGTGGCCCAGCGCACCCGGCGGAGGTCGGCCATGAAGAAACGAATCGCTCTGATTGTCCTGCCCCTGGCGGTCCTATCGGTCGTACTGTGGTCCTGCAAGGAGGAGTACCTGCGGGAGGCCAAAAAGAAGGCCGGCGAGACCGCCGATACCGTCAAGGAGAAGGGGCGAGAGGTCGCCGAGGAGGCCCGACCGAAAGTGGAACAGGCCGCCGATAAAGCCAGGCGAGCCACCACCCAGGCCGTCGACAAAGCCAAACGCGCCACGACTCAGGCCGTCGAGAAGGCCAAGCCCTACGCCGAACGAGCCAAGGCCGCCACAACCCAGGCCGTCGACAAGGCCAAACGCGCCACCACCCAGGCCGTCGAGAAAGCCAAGCCCTACGCCGAACGAGCCAAGGTCGCCACAACACAAGCCGTCGACAAGGCCAGACGCGCTACCACCCAGGCCATCGAGAAGGCCAAGCCCTACGTCGAGGAGGCCGCCGAAGCCGCTAAAGACGCCATCGACGGCGAGAACGAATAGCCGCGAGTAGAAAAGCCGCACCCGTGCCGACGGGAGACAACATCGTGGCACCGGTTACCGACGCCGCCTGACCCCGAAGGACACAGACGTTGATCGCTGACTACATCCGCCTGCTTCGTCCGGCCCAGTGGGTCAAGAACCTGGCCGTCTTCGCCGGTCCGCTGTTCGGCCTGCAACTGCTCGAGCCCGGCTCCCTGTGGAAGGCCGTCATCGCCTTCGCCGCCTTCTGCCTCGCCTCCAGCGCCATCTACGTCATCAACGACGTCATCGATCGCGAGGCCGACGCCCTGCACCCCGGCAAGCGGAACCGCCCCAAGGCCCGCGGCGCCATCCAGCCCCTGCCCGCCCTGATCTACGGATGCGAGCTAGCCATCGCGGCCACCCTCCTGACCGC
>DATKXO010000119.1:0-11185 GCA_035528995.1 Phycisphaerae bacterium
TCCGCCCCGACGATCACGTAGTTGTCGGGCTGGTCGACCAGCGGGTCGTCGTTGTCGCCGTAGATGTTGACCGTCTGGCTGACCGCGCCGGGCGTGAGGATCGTGTGCTCGATCGAGCTCCACGTGAGGTTCATCGAGCCGGCCGAGTTGATCGTCACGTTGGGCGTGGCCGTCTTGTCGCTGAAGATGTTCACCTCGGCCGGCGTGGTCACCTCGAGCCGGTCCCCCTGCGGCGCGAAGGCCGGGACGGGATCGCCGCCGTTGATCTGAATGGCGAAGTTGAACGACAGCGCGGCATGAATGTCGTCCGCCAGGCCGGTCGCGGCGGCCGGGGCCGCTTCGAAGCCGGCATTGACGATCAGCCCCGGAATCGTGCCGGGCGCAGGGGCGAACGTCGGCGTGTCGACGTTTACGGGCACGAGCCGGCCGACGGAGTTGTTGACGACGTCGACCCGGGTGTCGTCGACCTCGATCTGGTCGTAGGCGCCGCCCGTCCCAAAGCCCGGTATGATCACGCCCTGTCCAAAGCCGAACGGATCGCTGGTCGTGGCGGCGTCGAAAAGCGGCTCTTCGCTGGGAGCGTAAACGTAGAGCTGGTCGCCCGCCGCCCCGGCACCGCCGCCGGTCACGTTGACGCCGGCGGGGCCCAACCCCATCAAGTGAAGATCGGGCCCGTCGGAGCCGCCCGCCACGCCGGGGAACTGGTCGCGCCAATCCCCTTCGATGGGGCCGTCCCACGGGTTTCCGCCGAGGAATACCAGCGCCGAGCTGGTGCTGAGCGGCGCGACCGTCAGGTCGTCGCTCATCGCGGTGCCCTCCACCGTGACGCTGTCGTCGCTGGCCGCGTCGCCGACATAGACGATCTGCTCGACCGCGTCGGACCGCAGTAGCGTCCCCGCGTCGATCTGCACGTAGGTCCGCGCGATCCCCATGCCTAGGTAGTGGATGTCCGTCTGGCGCGCGCCGCCCGCGTCGATCACTCGCATCAGGTCGCGGTTGCTGGAGTCGGCCACAGGGTCGCCGCCCGAGATGTCCAAGTACGTGCCGGCGATCACCGTGCCGGCGTCCAGGTACACGCGGAACGCGTCGATCCCTTCGTCGCCGGAGAAGAAGTGGCTGGCGGCGGCCGAGAGCGTGTTGCCCTGGATGTAAAAGGTGCCGTCGCCTTCGCCGTCGAGAACGGCCAGCGCCCCCCAGCCTTCCGTGAGCCCCATGCCGGTTGCGTCGATGTTATAGATGTTGTCCAGGCCGGGCCCGTCCGGGCCGTACACGTCGACGTCCTCGAGGTCCTGGTCGTAGAACAGGATTCCTCCCGGGCCGAAGATGCCGCCGGGAGCGACCGGCGTGTTGAACGCCCCGCCGCCGATGGTCGTCGCGTCCATGTGGAACTCACGGGCGAAGGCGTCCCCGAAGTCCTCAATGCGCAGCTCGTCTCGGGAGCCGGCGCCGGCGTTCAGATCCACCGGGCTCACAACCCCCATCGTCATGCCGAACGCGTCCTTGATCTGGATGAAATCGTCGCCGCCGCCGGTGTTCAGCTCGGTTTCCGCCAGGCCGGCCGCGGTCGATCTGACGGTGAAGATCTGGGGGTCGTCGTTCGTCCAGATCGTCACCGTGCCGGCGCCGAGGTTCTGATACGTGATGTCCCCGGAGGGGATCGCGCCGGGAGGGCCGGTAATCCCGACGATCATCGTGTTGGTGATCGTGACGCCCTCGGTCGTGGCGCTGGAAGGGGCGGTCCGATCGTCGACGTTCAAGGCGTCGTCGCCGGCGCCGCCGTCGACGGTCACGTCGCCCAGGATCTCGTCGACGTTGCCGGCCTTCTCCACGTCGAAAACGTCGTTGCCGCCCTGGCCGAAGGCAAACCAGCCGACCGCTGCGCCGGTGGCTTCCCAGTCGAAGCGATCGGCCGCGCCGTCGTCACTCTCCAGCGTGCCCCCGGTCAATTCGTTGCCGTACAGTTCCAGGGTGAGGAGGCCCGTAGCCGGGTTCGGATTGTCCACGACGAACGTATCCGCGCCGTCCAGCCCGTTGACCGTCACCACCTGCTTGTTGGCAAACTCGATGCTCTCGAACGCCGCGGTGCCGCCGTCGTTGATCTCCGTCGTAGTGAACGGTCCGATGCCCGGCCCGTCCACCACGTTGGCCGTGTCGCCGGCCGGCGTCAGCGCAATGTCCAACTGCACGGCGGGCGTCGTGTCGTAGATGGGGGCGAGATCGAAGAACCCGATGATCTGTTCGTCCCCGTTCAGACCCAGCATCCCGCCTGCTTGAGCGGCACTATCGTCCGGATCGAACACGATAAACCCATCGCTGGCCCAATACGGTCCGTAAAGCGGCGGGCCCGGCGGCACCGAGGGCCCGGTGACGTACCACTCGCGAGCAATGCCGATGCCCGGATCGCCCTCAATCATCAGGGTGTTGGCACCCGCGTCGGCGTCGAAAATGATTCCAGCGAGTAGAACGACCAGCCCCTGGGCGTTGTCGACGGTCAGCGTGTCGTCGTCGTCCGAACCCTCGATCAGGAGAGTGGCCACGTGCGCCGTCGGGCTGTCGAAGACGAGCGTGCCGTTGACGAACACCTGAACGTTGTTGCCGGACCCGTCCAACTGAACGAGGAAATCGTCGGCCACCCCATTGTCCGCCTCGTTCGGTCCCGGATCGGCGTCGGCGGTCACGACGACGGTCATCGGCAGCGCCGACTGGACCTCTTCGATGCTCAGATAGTTGGCGTCGATCGAGCCGGGCTCGGTGATCTTGCCCGCCCCGGGACCGAGCACCATCAAGGTCGCCGCCGGCCCGCCGTCGTAGTAGAGCACGTCGCGGTCGCCCGGCGCGCCCGGGAAGGCCGGCAGATTGCCGTCGATGGTCAGGCCAGTCGTCGCGTTCAGGCCGGAGAGCGCCAGATCGGGCCCCAGCGACGCCCCCACGCCCCCGTCGATGGTCACGTCCGCCGAATTCGGGCCGGTGGGCGTGACCGTCAAAGCGTCGGCCGTGGGCGTGGCCGCAACCAGCACGGTGTCGTCATTGCTCGCGTCGCCGTCGTACGAGACCGTCTCCATCGAGCGCACGTTGACGGGAATGGCGAACCCGCTGACGGTGAGGTCGCCGTTCACCGTGGTGGGATAGCCGAACGTGAGATTCCGCGCGCCGCCGCCCAGGTCGTTGATTTCCAGCACGTCTCGGTTGGCCGGGTCACCCGCCGGGTCGTTCCCCTCGATCAGCAGGCTCGCGCCGCCCACGTCGGCGGTCACGTTGAGCACGAACCGGTCGTTGCCCGTGTTGCCCGTAAAGATATTGTCGCCGGTCAGGCCGTCGGCGTTGATCGTCACGGTGTTCGAGTCGCTGCCAATGCCGGAATCGACCGCCGTGCTGCTGGTGGCGGTCGTGTCGTCCACGTCGATGGTGTTCCCGCCCGACCCGGCCAGGATGACCAAATCGTCCAGCTTGTTGCCGGGACTCGTCAAATACATAATGCTCTGCGGCGAGAAGCCGTCGATGCCGGTGTAGGTGCCGTTGTCGGCGATCGACGCCGTATCCCCCGTCGCGTCGCCCGTGTCGTCGATTTGCAGGCGGCTCACGCCATCGTTGAAAATCAACCCCAGGGTGCCCACTATCGCATCGAGGTTTCCGGTGCCGTCGCCGAAATTGGCGGTTTCGTTCCCCACGGTGACCGTGGCGGCATGGGCGCCCCTGGTCAGGCAGACTTGCGTGTCGGTTCCCAACGCGGTGCTCAGAACGTCGACCGTGGTGTCGAAGTCTTCGGTCGTATAGAAGAGCAAGCCGTTCACGTTGGCATAGCTGATCACGCCCCCGGCCACGCCCGTGATATCGGCGTCGGTCAAGGTGATGGTCGGATCCTGGGCGGTGCCGTAGGGGTCGAGGACGTAGGCCCCGTCTCCCCACCCGACGCCGCCGTCGATGGTGACGGGGCCCAAGATGTTGTCCAGCGTTCCGCTCGATCCCAACCGAAGGGAATCGCTCCCGCCTTGACCGAACGCCCAAGTCGTCACCGATGCCGCGGTGCCGTCGACGTTGAGCTGATCGGCCGCGTTATCGTCCAGATTGAGGATTCCGCCGGTCAGCTCGTTGCCGAGGACGAACAGGTCAGACAGCCCCGTGGCCGCGTTGGGGTTGTTGACAGTAATCGTGTCGGCTCCGTCGAGACCGTTGACCGAGACGATCCCCTTGTTGGCGAACTCGTAGCTCTCGAACAGTGCGCCGCCCGAGCTCACCCGGGTGGTGGTGAAACCGCCGAAGCCGGCCCCGTCGACTACGTTGATCGTCTCGGGCCCGGGCGTGGCGAAGACGTCCAACTGGCCCGCTGGCGTGACCGAGACCACCGGCGAGAGGTTGAAGAACAGGATCAGCTCCTCGTCGCCGTCCATTCCGCCCAACGCCGGGACGTCGTCCGGATCGAGCACCACCGCCCCGTCGTGGGGACCGAAGGGACCGCCCAAGCTCGCTGGGATGGCCGGGCCGGACGCGTACGTTTCTCGTTCTACGGAAACGGGAGCGGGATCGCCCTCGATCACCAGCGAGTTGGCCCCACCGCCGCCGTCGAAAACGATCCCGCCAGGCGTGACGACGAGACCCTGGGCGTTGTTGACGACCAGCGTGTCGTCGTCCCCCTCCCCGTTGACGGCGATGGCGGCGCCGAACCCCGATCCGAGCCGCTCCACTTCGATCCGGTCGTTGCCGGCCCCGAGGTTGATCACCAGGTTGGTCATCCCGGTGGTGTTCACGTCCACCAGCTCGGCGTTGGCCGGGGCTTCGACTCGCACGGTGTCGTCGGCCGGGTCGGGATCGAACAGGTGCACGTCGGCGTCGTTGCCCGCGCCGAAATCCATGATCCGCGTGGTGCCGACGAGCATGTCGCTGATCGGCTCCAGGCCGGTGTAGGTGATCGCCCCGATAACGCCGTCCAGCTCGACGCTCCCCTCGCCTGCGGCGTCGAGGTAGTGGGTGATCGTGTCGAACGTGCCGTCGGTCAGCTCGAGCGTGTCGCCGGGGCCCGTGGTGTTGAGTCCGCCTTGGAAGTCGATTCCGCCCGCGGGGATCGGACTGCCGTTGCTGAAGTCGACGATCAGCTTGTCGCTGTCGTCCGAGCCGTTGACCGTGATCGAGTTCAAGTCGCCCAGCGGAGCCGTCGTGAAGAGGTCGCCGTTTATGTACACCTCGACGTCCGTCCCCGCCGCGTTGAGCTTGATGAGGAACACGTCGTCGACACCGCTGTCGGCCACGTTGTCCCCGCCCGGGTCGTCGTCGGCGTCGACTTCCAGATGGGCCATCGCGTAGATCGCGTCGCCCAGCGCCAAGACGTCGACGCGGGGAAAGTCCAGCCCGGTGTTGGTGACGTTGTCGTCCTCGTCGTCGCCGTCGTTGATCGTCACGCCGGTCGTCTGGAGCAGACCGGCGTACTCGGTCTGGGTGAGTCGCCGGCCCATTTCCTGGACGGCCAACTGCTGGGCCAGCACGGCGATGCCGGAGATGTGCGGCGAGGCCTGGCTGGTGCCGTGATAGTCGGCGTCGCCTGCTGAATCGTCGGCGCCGGTAATCACGGCCCCGGGCGCCATCACCGTGGTCAGCGTCTCGTGCCGCTGCGAGAAGGGCGCGATGCGGTCCACGTCGGTCGAGTTGGCGATCGCCCCGCTTGAGTATGTCCATCCCCCCGTGTTCCCGTCGTACACCGCGCCCACGGAGAGCGAGCTCGGATCGGCCGATGGATAGGCGACGCCCTGCGCGCTCTCGTGCGTGGCAAAACCATTGCCGGAGGAAGAAACCACCATCACGTCCATGGCCTCCAGCGCGGCCAACTCGTCGGAGATGCCGTACAGCGTCTGGGGAGTGGTGTAGTTCTGCTCGTCGCCACACGACATGTTGATGCTGGCAATGTTGTACTTGTCGACATTGTCCACGACCCATTGCAGGGCGGCTTCGATATAGCCGAAATTCCCGTCACCGCCGTCCTCGAAGACTTTCAGGTGAATAATATCGGCCCCAGGCGCCATGCCGGGGTACGTGGCGTCTTCAGACGCAACGATGCTGGAGACGTTCGACCCGTGGCCGTTGACGTCGGAAGCGTCCGGGTCGCCATCGGCGAAGTCCCAAGAGTAGACGATCCGATCGGCGATTCCGTCGGCCGGGGCGACGTCGGGTCCGAAGAACGGGTGATTCAAGTCGATGCCCGTGTCCAGAATCACGGTGGCGAACCCGCTGCCGTCGATCCCCGCAAACCGCGCGTCCGCGCGGAAAGCAGCCAGGTTGATCTGCGGCGTCGACTCGGCCGTGGCGGGGGAAAGCCCCCCGATTCCGGCTTCCCCGACCTCGCCGCCCACGTAGATCGGCTGGGTCGATCCCGTCGTCGTAATGGCGTCGATGAGTTCTTGCGCCCGGGCATCCATGGCGACGGAGCTAGGACCCAACTGGCCCGCAACGGCCACCTCCTGCTGCGAGAAGCCCGCAAGCATGTCCGCCTGCAAGAGGCCCCCCACATCCAGAAGCGTTCGCTCTTCAAGCGCCTCGAGCTGCAACGGCCGACGACCGCCACGGGCGGTGCGTTTGAGGTTTGCGACGGTGAGCAGATTGCGGGACTTGATTCGATTACCGAAAGGTCTGCGCCACCACATGGTTCAAGTCTCCAATGCCTAGCGATGGGAAGGCGATGCTCTGCCCGGGAAACTGATGAGGAGAGCCCATATTCTGCGCTTACGAGCGGCCTGTGTGATAAACTACGCAAGTGAGGATGTCAAGTACCTATAGGGATTTACCGGGATTAGGGGCAGATAAATAGACTCGATAATCTGACCGTTTGGCGCAGAGTTTGCACAATCGGTAGGGGTGCGGATATGGCAGGAGAAGGCGATTCGCGGAAGGTTAGGTAGGCTGGGAGGTCTGGGTGGAATTCGGCGGGACGCGACAACTCGCACGACCAGCCCCGAATACACCGACCGGCGCGGCTTCTGGTTTGTCTCCTGCACCCCGCTCAGCGCCCAGCCGAAGCACGATTTCCGCGTTTCCCCGCCGGCCTCGAGAAATGCGGAAGCCGTTTTTCGCCCGCTACTGAGCGAGGCCAGGGAGCGGAAGCCCGGGGAATCCGCGCTCTCGGTTGAGCTGAGCGTCCATGGTCCATGCAGACATCGATAGGACACAATCGGGGTCGGCCGCTGGATGGCCGCCCGATGGACGCGTGGGACGACGAGGCTCGCCAAGAGACGGCGCGATTGCGGCCGTGGTCCGGCTACTCGCCGGCTTTGCGGGCAGTGCCCGGCGTCGCCGTCGCCAGGTCGCTCCGTATCAGACGGAATCGCTTCAGTTCGAGGAACCGGTCGAGGATTCGGTCAGCGTGCTGCAAAGGAACCGGCGACGTCTTCCGTGGAGAAGACGCCACCCGACGGTACAGGTTGAGCAATCGCTGACCGCTCGGCACGAGCGAGTAGTGCCGGCTGATCGTCTCGACGTTGTGTCGAATCAGCGTGGCCGCGTCGGCCGGGTCGATCGAAAAGGCCTGGTCGATCCACGGGTTGCACTCCAGAAGCTCCCGCCGGTCTTGGTCGCCCGAACACACTCGCTCAATCACTCGCTCCTGAAGCGGCTCGTCCAGGTCCCCGAAGTCGATCGACGCGCCCCCCGTCTTCGCGTTGAGGGCCTCCGACAGATCGACCGGCTGCGGGCGGTCGTAGAGAGCCAGGTTGAGCCGAAATGCCTCCAGGATAGTATGACGGAGCTGGTTAATATTCACCCAGTGCGAGGGCACGTCGAGCCGTGCTCGGAGGCCATCCAGGCGGATCCCGACTTGCTTGAAGTCGGAGGTGACCTCCGGCAGGTCCCGGCCGACGAGGGTGCGTCCGGCGAGCCAGGATTCGAGGAACGCCATCCCGAAGCCTTCCGCCACGCTCGTGGTCAGGATCAGATCGGAAGCGGCCAGGTTCTCACGGAAGCTGAGCCCGCCTTCGGCCCCGACGTCGAATCGGCAGGGCAGCTCCAGCTCGCCGGACACTTGCTTCCATCGCTTGAGGATCGGTCGGACGGACGGACTCAGCGGCGGCAGCGTCAGACCGATCACGGTGCCCGGCGGCGCGAGCCGGCTGTACAGCAGCGCCTCGCCGATGTTCTTGCGGCGAATACAGCGGACCGGGTAGAGGGCAAACCGCTTATCCCGGGGCACCCCAAACCGCTCATCCAAACGATCCCGGGCCCCTTCGCGCGGCGGCAGGCTCCCCAATTCTGGGATGGGATTGGGCAACAAGTGCAAACGATCGTTGTCCGTCCCCGCGCTTTCCAGCACGGCGCGATCGCGGCCGGTGAGCGCGGCGTAATGGATGTGCGCTGCCTGCGGGTAGAGCCTGCCGTGCCAGGGGGTCGCCGTCGAGTCGCCGGCCATCGCGTCGGAGAACCTGCGAAAACCGGCGGGGCGGAAGTCCTCCACGAAATCGTGAATGTGCAGCAGCATCGCGTAGCCCCGTTCGGCCAGGGCCCAAATCGACGCCGGCAACGCGGCGTTCTTTCCCACCACATGGTTGTGAACGTGGACCACCGTTTCCCCGGGTGCGAACTCCAACTCTTCCAATAGCGCGATCAAGTGCTCGGCGAGCGCGCCCGGCCGCCGGGAGTCCTCTGCTTGCACGTCGTCATAGTCGAGCGAGGGGACCGCGTGGAGCGTCAGCCGAATCGATTGGAGGCGTTGGGGAAGATCTTGGGGCCACCCGACTTGCCGGCCGCCGTGGATCAGGGCGACCGGCACAGCGTCGGCCGTCTCCAGCACGGCGTCGAGCGAGAGGAGGTGATTCTGGATCACCTTGGTCACGCCGCCGCGGTTCAGGTGGTGGTGGAGGACGGCGATTTTCATTGAGCACTAGCGAGGCAGGGCCTCAGACCGCGGCGAGAGGTCAGTGGTCAGGGTTGACGGTTGAGTGTTGAGGGTTGAGGACTTGGAGTTTCACGTATACACGTCAATCCTGAACCCTGACCCCTAAACCCTGACCACTAAACCCACACTAACTTGAATCATTTGCAGCAAATGTCCGAAGCAAAGTGCCCTAGGCAGGCTGCGTCTCGGGATGGAACTTCCGGCGATAAGCCTCCACCTCGATCATCGGGCGCCGCTCCACCTCCTCGATCACGAACTGGAGTTGGCGGTATCCGTCCTCGCCCACTTCGAACTGCCTCATGATCGTGGGCAGTTCGCGCTGAAGCTCGATTTTCTGCTCCCGCTCCAGTCGCGACGTGAACGTCCTCAGCACACCGAAGGCCATTCGACCCAGGGCGACGGTCTCCTGGTTGCGATGGACGCGTTGGTCGAGATCCGTTTGGGCGAACGCATACAGTCCGGCCCGCTGGTAGATGTCGATCAGCATGGCGGTTTCCACCCCATACCCCACCGGGAAGGGAATCTGCTCGAGGATCGACCTCCGGCCCGCGTACTCCCCCGAAAGCGGCTGCAAGATCGCCGCCAGCTCCGGATAGAACAGGCTGAACAGCGGACGGATCAGGATCTCGGTCACCCGGCCCCCGCCCGTCGGACGCAACACTCCCGAGTACGCGATCGGGCGGTCGTAGAAGGCCTTGACGTAATGGACTTCGCGATCCTGGATCAAGGGCCCGAGAAGCCCGTAGACGAATCGCGGATGAATGTTCTTGATGTCGGCGTCGATGTAGATGATGACGTCGCCCTTGAGGAGGTAGAGGGCCTTCCAGAGGTTTTCGCCCTTGCCGCACTGCTGGCCCTCCTCGGGCAGGTGCTCCGACGCGATGTAAACGTCGGCCCCGAAGCTGGCGGCGATTTCGCACGTCTTGTCGGTGCTCCCCGAGTCGATCACCGCGATCTCGTCCAGCAGCGGATACCGGTCGCACAGCTCCGCCTTGAGAATGACGATCTCCTGGCCGATCGTCTTCTCTTCGTTCAAGGCGGGCAGGCAGAGCGAGACGGTCAGCCCCTGTCGCTCCTTCTCCTCCACCAGCCATTTGATGTCCCAGAAGTTGGAATGGTGGAAAGTCCGCTCGGCCAGCCACTGCTCAGACTTCATCGCAGCCCCCCCCGTCGATCGCCAGGATCACGCCGACCAGTTGGGCCACCCCGGTCAGAATGGGGTCGATCAGCACGTTGTCGGGTGCGGCCTTGCGGCTCTTCGTTCCGTGAGTGATTCCCAGGGTGACGGCCGGGACGTTGCGGGCGATCAGTTCCGAGAGCTCCGAAGGGCTGTGGCCCTGGTCGGGTTCGATATTCAGTTGGTCCATCACCTCCAGTACGCTCTTGACCAGCGGATGGGCAAACGAAATCCCGCCCGCCCGCGTGCAGAAGAAGACGTCGAGCTGGGCGTCGACGGCGTGCCGGGCGGACATCTCCGCCACGATGTCGTTGATCTGGCCGCAGATCTGGTCGATCATCTCGTCGGAATGGCTGACGATCTCCAGGCCCAGCTCGGCGTGGTCGGGCTCGACGTCGTAGTACAGCCCGGCCCGCATCCTGCCCATCTTGATCCTCGTGTACGGCCGGCTGGGAGTCGAGATGCCCAGGATGCGGTTGATGATGTGGTTCAACACCACCAAGGCACTCTCCGAGCCGTAGCTGCGGGAGGGTTCCGAAAGCTGGCGGATCCCGCAGGTGATGTCGGCCCGAGCCGTGCCGATGGAGAAGAAGTTGACCCTCCCCAGTTGTATCCCCTCGACGCAGATGCCGAAGTCGACCTTCTCCGGAACGTGATCGAGGAAAAAGCGGATTCCGGCGTGATTACCCCGTCCCAGCGATCGCGTCGATCCGAGCAGGATCAGGTCGCTCTCCAGCTCGATCCCCAAATGCTCCAGCACCGTGGGCATCAGCGAGACAATCGCGGCTCCCAGCGCGTTGTCCCCCACGCCCGGGCCAACGACCCGATCCGCCTCGACCATCACGTCGTGGCTCTGGCTGGCAGGGAAGATGGTGTCCAAGTGAGAAGCCAGCAGAATCGTACGGCCCCTGCGCGTTCCCACCACGCGCCCCACGGCATTGCCCGCGTCGTCCGCCGTCGCGTCGCTCAAGCCCGCCTCGGCGAACCGATCCAACAGGAAACGGACCCGCGCCGTCTCTCCGCCGGTCGGCGCGGGGATCTGCGCGATCATCACCAGGTTCGCCACCAGACGCTCGCGCATCGGGATCAACGCCTCGGGTAGCTCGCTGATCATCTCCGGGACTTCCAGATGAGTGCTC
>DATKXO010000120.1:0-42902 GCA_035528995.1 Phycisphaerae bacterium
GGAGACGTGGGCGTTGTTGAAAGAAGGTCAGACCGTCGAAGCTGAGGTAGCCGGCCGTGGCCCCATTGATGAGCAGTTGGGCGATCAGCCAGTCCGGGTGCGTCGCGGCGTTGACGGCCAGCTCGTTGACCCGAAGCCGAATCTGGCCGGTCTGGTCATCGTCGATTTCGTCGCGGTCCACCTCCAGCGTAGCTTCGTACTTGAGGTTTTCAACGTCATACGATTCGACGTTGACGTCCTTCGCCAGGCGGCCGGTGCCCCACTCTCGCACCCGGGGAATGGACCCAAGAAACCTGTAGGTCTCTTTGTCCTTGTTGGACTGGATGCGCGTGGCCAGGTCGCCGTAATAGGTCGGCGTGGCCTCCAGCCGCCGGAAAAATTCCGAGCGGAGTCCACTTTCTGTTAAACCGGTGTCGATGATCGCCATTGTGACAACTCCGATCAGCGTTTCTTCTGTGCGTGTCCTCTCAGGCGCATTGCGATGAATGCAGCCTCATCTGTCCATCGGGACAACTCTTCACGATTGGCCGCCCACTCCGTCGCCGCCCGGTGTTTCACCCCAGCTTCTTCGGCCTCGGTGGTGAGCGGCGCGCCTTGATTCTTCGGAGTGATCCGGCCGGTGGGGACCATGGGCGCCACGTTGTCCATGATCGCCCGGAACGTCGCCAAGTCGCGGCCGGCCAGAACGCGGGCGGCCCGCATCGTCTTTTCGTTGGCGATGGGCAGCTTGTTTTCCTGGACGTAGCCGGCGAGCACGTCGTCCACTTCGTGCTCGGCGAGGATCTCCGCCTTGATGCGCGCCCGCATGGCGGTCGTGTCGGTCTCGGCTTCGGTGGCCGCCTTGATGAACTCGCCCAACTCCGCGTACACGTCGTCCAGGCTGGCGTCTTCGCCCAGGCTCAACAGGTCACGCGCCTGGCCCAACAGGGCCAGCAGACTCGCGCGGGCCTTGGGGTCGGCGGCCACTGTCGTGCCCGGTCCCGGCGTCGGGCTGTCGCCGCCGCCGTTGCCGATCGCGTCCGGTGTCGCGCCCGTGGTGCTGCCTTCCGGCTCGCGTAGGGCCTTCAAGAAGTCGCCGACGGTCGATGACGCGGCCAGTCGTTCCATGTTCGGGATCGCCGGCTTGGTGGTGATCGCCGCCGAATGCAAGGCGACAGCCCTGCCGTCACTCTTGCGGACGGCGACCACTGGCGAGAGATACCGGAAGCGGCCGCTGCGGATTTCGTCGCGGCCTTCGTCGGTCCACTCGACCGTGCCCAACAGGCCGACGTGATCGCGGAAGGCCAGGGCCTTGATCCAGCCCACGGCCGGGGCCGGCTCGCCGTCACGCGCGTAAACGGTCTTGTGGTCAACGTCGATCGGCAGATCGGTCCCGTGCCTGTGGTACGCCGCGATCGTCAGGTCCGTCGCGACGCGATCCATAAGGAAGGTGCCGACCTCGCTCTTGATGCTGCCGGCCGGGACGATGACGACTTCCCGAGCGCCTGCGTCCAGGTCGGTTTCCCTGGCCGCACAGACCAGCTCGAAACCCGTTTGACCGGCCATTGAAGGCTCCTCGACCTACGCCGCCTTGCCGCCGGCGACGCGGAAATACTGGACGTAGACGCTGTACACGGTGTCGGTCGCCGTCTTCTCGGCATTGATGAACGCGGCCAGCACGGCCGTGCTCAGGACCGCAAAGGTGGTGGTGGAGAGCACGCGCACGCCGTCGATCCAGAACTCCACCGCCCCGGTCGGACGGACGATGATCTTCAACGTCTTGTACGTGTCGGCCACGTTGTCGATCGTGCTGTCCACCGGGGCCACGTCGGTGCTGTCGTTATCCGACTGGCAGTCGATGTTCTCATCGTTGCCGTCCAGGTGGAACGCGGCGAGCTGCACCATGTCCGCGTGGTCAACGTCGGCTTCACTGTTGGTGGTCAACGCCGTGCCCAGGCCGATGTCCAGGTCCGCGGCCGTGTCGTCGCCGTTGTCGTGTACGGTGACTTTGGCCTCCAGCGTGATCCCCTTGTCCACCGGGAAGGTATCGTTGACGGTGCGAAGCGACGCCAGGGCCACTTCGGCCTGCGCGTCGAAAGCGAACTCGATACCGCCGTCTTCGCCGTCGATCTGGTGGACGCCGGCGCCGTCGATCGACTTGGTGGCGGAACCGGACGGCAGGTACTTAGTGCTGCTGGTGGTGGTCAGGCCCTCGAACGTGCCCGCCCCGGTCTCGACAATCTCGAAACTGCCGACGCCGTTGGGGGGTTTCTGGCCCCACGGACGCAGGCGGACCAACGCCAGGTTGGCGGACAGGTAGTGAACCATCGTGCCCATGAAGGCGTCCGGGTGACCGGTCAACGCCTGGCCATCATCGCTGGTGGCGAAGACGGGAAGGCCGGCGTCGGTCAGGGCCACGCCGGTGATCGTCAAGTCGAAATCGCCCAGGACGTAGACCCGGCAACTGATCGCACCGGCCGACCCGCTGCTGTTGTCGGCCTCTTCATAGGCGATGCCCGCGAACAGGTCGCCGGGCTCAAAGGCTTTCAGGTAGCCGGCCGGGTCCAAGCCGACCCGGGCACCACGGTAGACGTGGGCGGCCGCCCCCACGGGGAAGGACCGTAGCTCCTGATCGACGAAATGATTGACGTTGGCGTTTGCTGAAAGTGTCATGTGGCGTCACTCCATTGACGCTGTGTCAGAACGCGGCGTCCGTGCCGCGTGGGGGTGCTACGTATGAAGGTGCGCCAATGTGGCCGCGAGGCGCGTTGGGTCGGGAGCCTCGTTGAAGGGGCCGCGTAGACGCTTAATCCACTTCTCTTTCGCTTGCTTGTGCTTCTCCAGTTCCTGTTCGAGCGCAGGGAGCGAGTCCGCGTCCTGCGGACGCTCCGCCTTGATGAACGCTATCGTCTGCTCGGCCCAGGCAATGTTCTGATCGAGGAAGGCGAAGATCAGTTCCTCCAGCGTCATCTCGCCCTTTTCGACGGCTACCGCCACTTCCATCCACTTGGCGAAGGGGCCGTCATGGTGCGAGCAGTACCGCTCAAGCAAAGCGGCCGTGATAATCCGGGAGATTGGCGCTCCCGTCTTCCGCTCTTCGTGCTGGACCACCTCGTACAGCGCCTCGGGGATGAAGACCGTCTTCTGAATCTTGGCCATGGGGCGAGGGCCTCCGTGCGAATCTGGCGTCATATCAGCCTCCCAATGCTACCAGCCTGGTGGCCCCATTCAAGGTCGGCAACCGAGGCAACGTCACCCAGGGTAGGCAGTTCTTTACCTCGGTCAAGGGAATTCCCTTGAATCCACCGAAAAATGTGATAATCTGAGGGTGGCCCCCAGAGCGGCCGTGGTGGGAGACGACCAGTGCGAAGCCTAGAGCGTAATGCACGAAAAGCCGCCGTAGAGCCGCTCGGGCGGCCTTTAAGAGGACTTTCCTGGTTACGCCCCCCCTTCCGAACATCGGAGCCCCGCGGGGTCGCGGGGGGGCAGACCTCCGTTGTCTCCTTGTTCTCGTCTGTGTCGGCGGAACCGGCCCCGGGTCAAAACGGGTCGCAGCTCCTGCTAGGCACCGGGGCCGGCCGCTGACCGCCTCTGAGTGAGTGAGCAAATGAGCGTCGCGCTCGCCAGGACCGAACCGCCCGCCGATTGGGTGACGCCGGCAACGCTGGCCGACGCCCGCAACGTCCCGGTCCGCACGGTCCGCAGTCAGGTCAGCAAGCTACCCGAGCACGCCCGCCGGAAGATCGGCGGCCGGCTGTACTTCGATCCGCGCTACCTGGCCGGTGCCAGTCTGGACCTGGCCCGGATCGGCAAGGTGGATCAGCCCGGCCAGGCCGACAAGTCGCTCTGGCGACAGGCCGACGCACAAAGGGATGCCGTTATCCGTAAAGTCCTGGCCGCCGCCGACGCCTACGCCAGGCAGCGCGGCGCCGGCCTGACCAAAGCCGATCGGGAATTCGCCGCCCTGCACGGCGACGGCGCCTACGGCCTGACGTTCAGCACGCGCACGTTGCGCGCGTGGCGGTCGGCCGCCAAGGCCGGCCGGGGGTTTGCCGAGCGTCGCGGCCGCAAGCGCGGGACCGACAACGGCGGTCTCGGACAGCAGGCGTGGCGGACCTTCGTTCGCATGGGCTTGAAGCTGGAGATTCTCACCGAAGCCGAGCAGGTCATGCGTGGTGAAGCGTCGCGGCACGCGGGCGATTCGGCCTGGGCGTGTGACGTGTCCTATTCGACACTGCGCCTGCGGTTCGCTCGGGAGTACCCGGACTTTTTCCGGGAGCACGTGACGCGAGACCCGGAACGCTGGGCGGCGAAACACGCCCCCAAGTTGGACCGCCGGCCACACGATCAGCCGGCTAATCACACGTGGGAACTGGACGGCACCACGGGCAACGTGCTGTGCCGAGACGGCGAGCGGGTCGGCCGGCCGACGGTGGTGCTGACCGGCGACCCGGCCAGCGGAATGATCCTGGGCGTGGCGGTCGGGCGTAGTGAGTCCACCACGCTGATCCGCCGGTCGGCCTGGCAAGCGTACACGTTTGCGGGCGCGCCCAAGGTGGTGCGAATCGACCTGGGCAAGGCGTTTGCCGGCCAGGGTTACGTCGGCAACCGACCCAAGAACCGCAGCCGCTTTGCCGACCAGCTCGCCCGCAAGCACCCTGAGAAGCTGCCGACGTTTGAAGAATACGAAGCGTCGCTGCGGACGTGGTGGGAAGCCGAAAACCGCCGGCCGCGTCCGCAGCTAGACAAGCTGTCACCGCTCCAGAGGTTCCAACGCACCGCGATTCCCGAGCGGCGCCTGCCCCGCCAGGCCGAAGACTTCCTGCGACGCCGGCCGCAACGTGTCCGGGTCGGCACCCGGGGCGTGGTGGTGACGATCGGCGGCGTCCGGTTGCACTACGGCTCGCGCGATCCGCGCGTCTGGGAACGGCAGGGCCAGCAGCTTGTGGCGTACATCGACGAACAGGACGCGGCCAGCGTGCTGCTGTGTGAGGTTGGCGGCCGGCCGCTGTTCTACGCCCGGGAAGACACGCTGGCCGGCACCGATGCCGAGAGCATCGCCGAGGCCGGCAAGCTGCAAAACAAGGCCCGCAAGCGGGCCAGGGAGCGTTTCGCCGATCTGGACCTGGCCGCCGCCCCCACGGTGGACGTGGCGCTCGAGCTGAAACGCAGGGCGGCCGAACAGGCGGCCGCCAGGTCCGAGCCGGCCGACGTGCCGGAGCGCGGCCGGATCATCCTACATAGTGCGTTTGACGCGGCGTTGGCTGAAGCCGAGCGGCAAGTGATGCGGGCGGCCGTAGGTGCCGAGTGCGTATCACCGCCGCCGGGGCCGACGCTGGCCGACCTGGCCGGGTCAGGGCGCCGGGATGCCATGGATGGCGTCCCGGCCCTCGATTTTGCGGACGTTGGATTGGGCAGTCAGGCCATGGAGGGCCGGGACGATGATCCGTTTCGACACTTCAAAGGGGCCTGACCATGAACGGGAACGAACCCGCCGACGCCATGGACGCCGTAGTCGCGGCGTCGCGGGTGTATCGAGGCAGCGTCATGGATGACGGCAAGCCGGGGCCGCTGGGCAACCCCGAAGTCGGGCGGATCATCGGCGGCGTGCGGCGGTTCCTGGAGGATCAGGAAAAGCGGCCGCGCGGCGAGCGGATCACACAAGCGAAGCTGGCCCGGGCGATCGGCGAGAAACCCTCTACGGTCTCTCAGGTGCTCGCGTACAAGTATCCGGCCGCACGGACGGACGACTACCCCTACCGCAAGCGAGACACGATCCTGCGCAAGCTGGATCAGCAACTCAGCCGCTACGAAAAGTCAAAGGACGCCCCGGAACGGTCCGGCTTCGTGTGGACCGCGCACGCGCTGGAGATACGCGGCCTGGCCGACGCACGGCTGCTGAACACGATCCGCCAGGTGCATGATGCGACGCACGCCCCGGTGCTTTTGCTTGGTATGCCGGCCCTCTTCAAGAACCTCCAGCAGGCCCGGGCCGATGACTCCAAAGGGGCGATGCTATTCTCTCGTATCGGGATCAAGCGAGACCTGACCGAGCGTTGCCGGACGGACGGAGACCACGGCGAGCCGCTGTACAGCGTAGAGGATATCCGCAAGGTCTTTGGCCGCTCCAAGCTGCGGATCGCATCCGACGCGGTGCGCTGGTTGCACGCCCTGGCGAATCTGCCCGACTGCGGACACCTGCGATCGTGCAACAACGCCGTGCGCCTGGCGGCCCACGTGGCACAGCAGAGCGGCCAGGACGAAATCACTCTGACCTTGCTGCTACAAATATCGCGGCTGCTGATCGGGACCGAAGGTGCCCGGCAGCTCGCCAACAGGATCAAGGTGGCTCAAAAGGTGGCGTAGACATGGCCAAACGGCCACGAAAAGGAACCGGCAAAAAGGGTGCTTCAAGCGCCGACGCGTCGCCCTGCCGGTTCCGCCTGGTCGGCGAGGCTCGGGCTGCGCTGAACAACCTGGGCAACAAGGTTCCCCCGGACCTGGGCGACCCGGTCCGTGAGGCTGTTCTGCATGAGGCGCACAAGGTCATAGAGAGGCTGCCGACCCTGGCTCTAGTGGCCATGCTCCCGGTGCTGTGCAAGCACGCCGAGTACATGAGTAACGTGCCACCTGCGCCTTCCGAAGGTGGAGCGTAGAGCCGATGCCTGGCCAAAGGTCAAGAGAGCGAAAGGCCGTGATGGACGCGCTGGTCTCGACAGCTCGCGGCTTGCGGCGTGAAGTGCTCGCCGCCTGGCTGCCGTTGCTGGGCGGCCTGGCGGAAACGACGCGGCACCTGTCGGCCGGGTCGGTCTCGTTGTTTATCACGCGGCTCCGGTTGCTTCGCAGGTGGTCCGAACTACGGGAGCGCCGGCCCGAAGCCACCAATGAGGAGCTTGACGCCCAGGTCAGTGCTGAGGCGATGGAGAGTGACGAGACGTTGCGAGCTGGCCCGCGCACGATCCGCCATTGGCGAGACGCCTGGAACGCCACCGGCCCGGGCGGCCTGGCCGCCGGCCCGGCTGGTATAATCCCCCGGTACAAGCCCGGGCGGGTCCGGTGAGCCATGGGTGTGATACCGTGCCACACGTGCGGTCAACGGGTGAAGCCGGCCAGATCGGTGCGTCTCCGTCAGATGATCGACGCGCCGACCGGACCCGATCCCGACGACCGGCTGTATGAGCAATACGAACGGCAGATGGCCTTCCGGCGGGCGTTCATCTGCGAGCGTTGCTACAAAGCCCTGGATACTCACTACGGCACCGGCGCGATCACGGCAGCCGGGACGGCCAAGCGGTACAGCCTCAGCGGCGACTGCCGAGGTGGCAAGGCGGCCGTCTATGACCACGCCAAGTGGCAGCGTTACCAGCAACGGAAGGCCGGGGAACTGGGCATCGACTTGGCTTGATACGGTCGCTGACGACCGTTTGACGGGTGTTCACACGTCCGGTTTTCTTGTCCGCCCCACAGGGCCACAGATAATCCCCGCGTTTTTTTCTTTGGTCAGTTTATGCAAGTGTTGGCCATTTCAAACGCGCCTTAGCAGCAGCAACAGTCTTGCGAGATTGTCCTTGACAGGAGACCGAAGTATCCTATCATCCGGATGGACGGATTGACTGCGATGAGCACTGACCTCGTATTCAAAGCCCTGGCCGACCCGACGCGCCAGAGGATCCTCCAGGTCATCGTGAACCAGGAGGTGAACGTGTCGGAACTCGTCGAGATCCTGCGCCAGCCGCAATCGACGGTCTCTCGACACCTCAGGGTGCTGCGTGACGCCGAGCTGATTCTCGATCGACGCGAGGGCACCACCGCCGTCTACGCCGCGGTCAGCCCGACGCCGGACGGCGACGGCAACTCGGACCGGCTCAGGGGACGGCTGCTCGATTGGGTGGCTGAGCAGCCCCTGCCGCGAGCAGTCGCCCGCCGGCTGGAACGCGTGCTGCACAACCGCCGCATGCGCAGCGAGGCCTTCTTCGAGCGGGTCGGGCACCGCTGGGACCAGTTGAGGGAGGACTGTTACGGCCCGGCCTTTCCGTTCGAGGCCCTGACCGCCCTGCTGCCCCGGGACTGGACCGTCGCCGACGTAGGAACCGGCACCGGCTACTTGCTGCCGCACCTGGCCGCGCAATTCGCCCGGGTGATCGCGGTGGACCCCGTGCCCGCCATGCTGAAAGCGGCCCGAGACCGACCCGACCTGCGGAACACCGACAACGTGGACTTCCGGGCCGGCGATCTCTCCGGCTTGCCGATGGAAGACGGCGAAGTGGACCTTGCCCTGGCCATCCTGGTCCTGCACCATGTGCCCTCGCCGCCGGCCGCGCTGGCGGAACTGGGCCGGATCGTCAAGCCGGAGGGGCATCTCGTGCTTGTCGAGCAGGTGACCCACCAGTGCGAGGAGTTTCACGAGCGGATGCAGGACCGATGGTGGGGCTTCGAACCCGAGGCGCTGGCGACCCAGGTGCGGCAGAACGGCTTTGCCGACGTCCGGCACGTTCCGCTGGCCTCCGCGGAGCCGACCACCGCCAACACGCCGGAGACGCCCCAACTGTTCGTGTTGACCGCCCGTCGGACGTCGAAGTCCCCGGGCGAAAAGAACGAAAAGAAGCAAAGAGAAACGATAACTGAGCGAAACGAACGCGACGCAACAGATTTCGGAGAACCGTCATGACCACTGCCGTTCAACAGGATTACAAAGTGGCCGACCTCTCGCTGGCCGACTGGGGCCGCAAGGAGATCGTCCTGGCCCAGAAGGAAATGCCCGGGCTGATGGCCCTGCGCGAGGAATACGCCGGCAAGAAGCCGCTGGCCGGCGCCCGCATCACCGGCTCGCTGCACATGACCATTCAGACCGCCATGCTGATCGAGACCCTGGACGAACTCGGCGCCCGCATCCGCTGGGCGAGCTGCAACATCTTCAGCACGCAGGACCACGCCGCCGCCGCCATCGCCGAGCGCGGCATCCCGGTGTTCGCCTGGAAGGGTGAGACGCTTGAGGACTACTGGTGGTGCACCAACCAGGCGCTGAGCTATCCCGAGGGCGGGCCCAACCTGATCGTGGACGACGGCGGCGACGCCACGTTGCTGGTCCACCTGGGCTACGAGTTCGAGGACGCCTACGCCAGGGACGGCTCCCTGCCCGATCCCGACAAGGCCGACAGCGAGGAGCTGGCCGTCATCTACGCTCTGCTGCGCGACCAGTTGCAGAAGGACCCCCAGCGCTGGCACCGCGTGGCCGCCGACATCAAGGGCGTCAGCGAGGAGACCACCACCGGCGTCCACCGCCTCTACCAGCGTCAGGAGGCCGGCACCCTGCTCTTCCCCGCCATCAACGTCAACGACAGCGTCACCAAGAGCAAGTTCGACAACCTCTATGGCTGCCGCCACTCCCTCGTCGACGGCATCATGCGGGCCACCGACGTCATGCTGGCCGGCAAGATCGCCGTCGTCTGCGGATACGGCGACGTGGGCAAGGGCTGCTGCCAGAGCCTCCGCGGCCAGGGCGCCCGCGTCATCGTCACCGAGATCGACCCCATCTGCGCGTTGCAGGCCTCGATGGAGGGCTACGAAGTCCGCACTCTGGAGGAAGTCGTCGAGAACGCCGACCTGTTCGTGTCGGCCACCGGCAACTGCGACGTGATCACCGAGGAGCACATGGTCCGCATGAAGGACAAGGCCATCGTCTGCAACATCGGGCACTTCGACAACGAGATCCGCATGGCCGGCCTCAAGAAGGTGCCGGGCATCAAGAAGATCGACATCAAACCGCAGGTGGCCGAGTGGGTCTTCCCCGACGGCCACGGCGTCCTGGTCCTGGCCGAAGGGCGCCTGGTGAACCTGGGCTGCGCCACCGGCCATCCCAGCTTCGTGATGAGCAACAGCTTCACCAACCAGGTGATGGCCCAGATCGAGCTGCACGCTCGCCCGGGCGACTACGAGAACCAGGTCTACAAGCTGCCCAAGCACCTGGACGAGAAGGTGGCCCGCCTGCACCTGGCCAAGTTGGGCGTGAGCATGACGCGACTGACGCCCAAGCAGGCCGAGTACCTCGGCGTCCACCCGGACGGCCCCTACAAGGCGGAGCACTACCGGTACTAGGCCGCGGACCGGAGCGACGGCGCGGGCGGCGCGCCGAGGGCCTCGGTCCTCGGGCTTCGTGTGTACGGGCTTGTTATCCGGGGCGATCTACGCGGACGAGGTGTTGGGCGACGCGAGCACAACCATCGTGATCGAGGCGGCAGATTCGCCAATCGTCGAGTTGAGTTGCGCCCACGCTGCGGTAGAAGTCGATGGCGGGTTTGTTCCAGTCGAGGACCATCCACTCGAAGCGGGCGCAGTTGTTCCTGACGGCGAGATCGGCCAGGTAGGCCAGCAGAGCCTTGGCAATGCCCCGGCCGCGGAAGTCGGGGGCCACATACAAGTCGTCCAGCCAGAGGCCGCGCCGGCCGACCATGGTCGCGAAGGTGAAGAAGTAGACGGCGTAGGCGGCAGGGCGGGCGTCGACGAAAGCGAGCAGAGTTTGGGCGGCGGGGGGGTGGCCGAAGAGGGAGTCGCGCAGGAGGTCCTCGGTGGCGGTGACCTCGAGCTTCTCGAATTCGGCCATGGAGCGGATGAATGAGAGCAGCAAGGGGACGTCGTCGATGGTGCCTGGGCGGACTTCGATGTCGAGGTCTGTTGTCCGAAGTTTCATCTTCTTTGGGCTCCGAGCAGCCTTGACGGCGAACTTGTCTATACGGTCTCGGCCGGGTGGCAAGGGCGGGTTGTCCGCCGGGACCAGGGAGGATTGTGGAGGCGGATGGGCCGGGCGGCAAGGCGTCGGGGGGCGGCGAGTCGCATCAAGATGCGCGTTACCATCTGGGGATGGTGACACGCAACCAGGGACCGGCCGGTCCGTCAAGAAGTAAGCCTGACCTTCTTCCCCTCTTCCCCTTCCCAAGAAGTAAGCCTGACCATCTTCCCCTTCTCGTTCCGCGTCAAGAAGTAAGCCTCACGCCCTGCTCTTGTGACGCCCCTCTCCCGTGGTGTCAGAACGGGCTGCCGTCCTCAATCGTGTCGTCGGACGGTTCGGTCGAACAGGTCTTAGCTGCGCGCTTCTCAAGCGCGCGAACGAAGCGGACCGCACTACAGACGTGATTGAAGATGAGCAGACTCTCATCGTAGCTGAGCGTCGGGTTGTCATGGGCCAGGCTCCTGTCGTTGCGAACCCGGTTGAAGGCTTCCAGCGTGCTGATGCTGGACTTCAGAATGCGCTCGGTCATGTCCGATTCGATCAGCCCAGCACTCCGGAGTGTCTTCACGTACTCCCCGAAAACGCTGTGAAGGGGCTTGTTCTTGTCGTTCGTGACGCCGCGCCTCTCTGACAGAGTGCGGATCAGCTTCGTGACGAAGGTGTGCAGCCGATCGAGGCCCGCTTCAGGTTCGTTCTTTTCGATGGAATCACGCACCGCTCTGGCGAGGGCTTCGAAGCCCCGCTCGGTTCCCTCCGGCGTGATGGCTTCGATGGCGTCTACCGGGGCGCTGTGCAAGAGCCGGGCTGCGATGCGTTGGCATTCTTCGAACGAACGAGCGCTTTCAGGATCGTCGGCGGCGGGCCGGGAGTACTCAAGCAGGTCAGTAATCAGCTTGCCTAGGAGGTGATTGGGCTCCTGTGCCCAGAAGGCCCGAAGCCGATTGGCCTTCGAGCCGCTCGCGAGGTCGTACGTCGCGTCGTAGATGTCTCGGCCGGTACTCTCCGCCACGAATTCTGCGAACGTGCGGTTCGAGAAATCGAGAACGTAACCACCACCCATCTGGAGCTGCCGCTCGAGCTTCGTCCTCTCGATGAACGTGAGGTCGGACATGAGTCTATCTCTGTATGGTGCTACGCATAACGGTCGAGATCCGCGAGAAACCCAGCAATGGGGCGCAAGAAGATATCATCCCCAGAAGGTGGAGCCGAAAAAGAGCCGAGAAACGGGGCAGGATTCTCTTCTTGCGTCGAGCAAATCATCCTGACACCCTCTTCCTTGTGACACCCTCTCCCCGGCTGACACCCTTTCCGTTCCTCTGAGACGCTTTCCCAGAAGAACTCTTGCCATGTCATCTTGGGTCAGATGCCCGACGGTACGGTTTGGCAGGGGTGCGAAGCGCTGTCCGCTGCAACCGTTGGTAGGCACGGTCCTAAGACGGCAAGGCATCCTCTTGGTCCATTGTTGGGGCCGGTGAAGCAGGGGTCCCGACGCTGACCTGCCGGAGCTTCGTCGCCAGGTTGGACGACAGCTTGGTCAATCCTTCCGCGTTCGGGAGGTACTTGAGAACTCGGTGATGTCGCATGTCGAACGGCACGTCGTCCAGCGTCTGCGCAATCGGAACTACGTGCTTGCCGAGAGTATGCGCGATCCCCGTCTCGTACATAACGTTCGGATTCTTCCCAGTGAAATCCACAACCACGACTTGGGCGCGAAAGATGAGATTGAAGATGTCTTGCACGATCGTGCTGTCCTCCCAGATGTCGTCAGCCCGAAGACTTCGCAAACCGCACTCTGAAGTTGCTCGTGTGATCGCATCGTAAATGGCTCGAAACTCCATAGTGAATGGCATCATCACTGCGACCATGTCCAACTCGACGTATCCATCGGGCACTTGGAAAACATACGGCGAGAACGTGATGCGGCGTTCGGCGGGTTTGGCCGAGACGTAGGTCGAGTCGCCAGGGAAGTGGTCAGCGAGATATGATTCGATGACGGCGAGCGTACGAGGATCCTGCTCCACGATTCGCCGAAGCACTGTTAGGACATTGCCAGCGTAATCTTCGTCGCCCCACGAGAGGCTCCGGAGAAGCCGGGGGTGGCGCGCTATCAGCCCCGAGGCTCCCGTCAGGAGCCCAAGCTCCTCCCAGTTGCCCGCATCGAACGCTTCGACGATTCGGGCTCGAAGCTCAATGAGACGATTGCCGAGAGCAGTGTCCATGAGGGAGTTCTCCTGGGTACCTAGCTCGTGTTTATATGGGTTTCAGAGAAACCGGCTTCGGGGCCTTGCTTTCGGACAGGATGTCCTGTCGGTGTTCGCATAAGCCGTGTAGGCCGACTGGTCGTTGGGCATAACAGGTTGCTCCTATTCGTGCCGACCGCCGCAGGAGCGTCTGGCGCGCATTATGGGCATGGGGAGTGGGGGGTGTCAAGAGCGTGGGCGGGGATGGATGGCGGGGGCTGTGAGAGGTGCACTGTGGGAGTGACCGGCTGGAAAGCCGGTCCCACCGTGGACAATCTGCGAACGATGCGGCGGGCGAGGGGTGTCGGTCTGCGGGTGGGGAAGTCCGGCTGAAGCCGGCTGTCAGGGGAGAGGAGGGGGATGGATGGGGGCGACACCACCAACTGAAGTTGGTGGCAAAAACTGGTCGGCTGAAGCCGACCGCTCATGTTTGACCCTGACTAGAGATTGAGTTCTTTGGACGGGCAACAGGTGGGCGTGCGGGGGTGCCGCCGGTGTTAGTCCGCTCCCTCACGGTCGCGGCTCGGAATGGGCGGGGTGGTGTCCGCTGCCTGATCCCGAGAATCGGGACGGCTCGGAAGGCGAGGTGCATCAATATGCACCCTACGAAATGACCGGCTGGAAAGCCGGTCCCACAATGGAGAGTCTGCGAACGCAGTGGTGGCGGGTGAGGAGTGTCGGTGTGCGAGTGGGGAAGTCCGGCTGAAGCCGGCTGTCAGGGGAGAGGAGGGGGATGGATGAGGGCGACACCACCAACTGAAGTTGGTGGCAAAAACTGGTCGGCTGAAGCCGACCTGGGGGCGGCTCCCTGATCGTGAGAATCGGGACGGGTCGGAACGGGCGGGGCGGGTCGGTGACCGCTTCCTCACGGTCGCGGCTCGGAATACGCGGCGCGGCTCGGGCCGCGCGGGGGCGGTGGTGGGGGTGTGGTGGCTATAGGCCGTTGGTGGCTGCGTCCGCAACGTTTGCGTTTGTGGCGGTGTTGTCGTTTAGGCCGCTGGTGGTGGTGTCGGTGTTTTCGTTGGCGTTGTCGGCAACGTTTGCGTTGTCGGCATTGTTCGCGTTGGCGTTGTCGTCGGGTGGGGGTTCCTGGCCGATTAGGTCTGGGTCGGCGCGGACTCGGACGATTACGTCGTCGGTGTCGGAGTTGGAGGGGACGGGTCGGCCGGCGTAGTCCAGGTAGGTGACCTTGAGTCGCATGCGGAACCGGGTCTCGGTGCCCTGGCGCGGGGCGGCGAAGGTGGTGGCCTGGGCCTGGGCGTCGGAGAAGGTGACCTCCGGGCCCTGAACGACTTCCCAGAGGAAGTTCAGTTGTTTGGCGGGGGTGCTCTGCGAACCGTCCAGGGTGACGGTGGCGGCGGCGTCGACGGCGCGATCGGGTCCGGCGCGGGCGACGGCCTGGTCCATGCATCCCGCGCAGGCGAAAACGCAGCAGAGAAGCCCGCCGACGATCCATGCTGGTTTGGTTACGCTCACAAGCACTCCTTCGCCCGCTACGCGGGTCTTGTGCTTTGCTTCGCGGGACCGCTGGTTCGCTGCGCGGGACCGCCCGCTTCGCGGGACCGTTCGTGGATTATACCGCCCGGGCGGCGGTGCGCTGCACTTCCCGGGCGCATGATCCTTCCAGCGGCATGCGATTCCGGGTGCCGGGGGCGGTTTCTCCACCCGGGTGGTCGCCTGAGTGGGCGTGTGGAACTCACACACTGGCAGGCAAGCTGCCAGTGGCACCCACCTAAACCGTGACGCGCTGCATATCCTATCGACCGGGCCAACCTCTTGCCATGAGCGCGGGTCACTACTAGCGTGCAACGGCCCGCATTTCAGCGGGTCGAGGAGTATTCGGCGGTGGACGTGTTTGGTGCTCGAAGTCTGCCCTTCATGACGCGCCGGAACTACGTCCACGAGGCCGTACACCTGCTGCCGTGGGGGATCGTGGTGGGCCTGGCCGAGGGGAACGTCTCGGCCGTGGTGGTGGCCAAGACGTTCGGCGGGAGCGAGTTGCTCATCGGCCTCGCGGTGGCAAGCACGATGTTCGCGAAGCTGGTGAGCCTGATCTGGGGGATGCTGAGCGTCGGTCGACCGAAGCTGCGGGTGTTGAGCGTGTTGGGGGCGGCGACGGTGATGTGCCTGGCGAGCGTGGCGGCCACGCCGCAGTCGTCTTGGGGTGGGTGGGTGTTCGTGGGGCAGATGGCGGCGACGCAGGCGTTTCTGGCGGGCGTGGTCACGTTACGCACGGCACTGTGGAAGTCGAACTATCCGAGGGAGTACCGCGGGCGGATCACGGCCCGGCTGCAGTTGATTCGGCTGCTGACCAGCATCGGGGCGATGGCGGCCGCGGCGATGGTGTTCGACCGGGACGCGACAGCCTATCGCTTCGTGTATCCGCTGGCGGCTCTGTGTGGGGCGTGCGCGATCGTCGTGGTGGGGCGCATGCGCGTGCGCGGCGAGAACGCGGAGCTGCGCAGGATGTCGGCGGCGATGGAGCAGGGCCTGGATTCGGGATTGGCTGAGCCGTTCTCGCTGGCGGCGGTGTTGTCGCCGGGGCACGTGCTGGGGCAGATGCGGCGGATTCTGCGAGAAGACCGGGCGTTCGCGCGGTACTGCAAGGCGCTGATGTGGACGGGGTCGGCGAACCTGATGGTGGCGCCGGTGCTGGCGACGATCGTGACCCGGGAGATGCAGTTGAACTACCTGGTGAGCGTCGGGCTGCTGGACATTCTGCCGCGGACGGTGATGCTGATCGCTCTGTTTCGGTGGGCGCCGTTCTTCGATCGCGTGGGGGTGGTTCGGTACCGCGTGGTGAGCGGGCTTTTCTGGCTGAGCTTCCTGGTGTTGGGCACGATCGCGACACTGGTTGTGGTGAACGAGGCGGGGATCGGGCCGGCGGCACCGGTGATCGCCATCGCCGTCTACGGGCTGAGCCGGGTGTGCATGGGCATGGGTCTGGGCGGCGGGATGCTGGCCTGGAACCTGGGGCATCTTCACTTCGCCCCGGCGCACGAGGCCGAGATCTACATGGGCGTGCACGTGACGCTGACCGGCCTTCGCGGGCTGGTGATGCCGCTGCTGGGAATCTGGCTGTGGATGGTGGTGGGGTGGTGGGTGTGGCTGCTGGCGTCGTGCTTGAGCTTGGTGGGGTTTTGGGGGTACGTGGCGATGGCGCGGGAGGAGGGGGCGGAAGCGGGTAGTGAGAAGTGAGAGGGCGGGGACGGGGCGGGGTCGGGGTCGGGCGAGGGGGGCGCATCCGCCGGAGCGTATCCTGCGACCACTGGCGGTGGGCACGGTGAATCCCTAACATTGGGCCATGGATTCTTCTGACGAGATGACGTCGCAGACCGCGGAGCGCGACCCGGGTGCCCCGGTGGACGGGGAGCCGGACGGCACGGCTCTGATCGATCTGGATCCCTGGCTGGAACCGTATGCCGACGCGCTGCGCCGCCGGTATCTGCGCTACCGGGAGAAGCTGGAGGCGATCTGCCGATCGGTGGGTTCGCTGGCGGGGATCAGCCGGGGGCACGAGTACTTCGGCTTCAACCGAGGTGAGCACGAAGGGCAGCCGGGCGTGTGGTACCGCGAGTGGGCTCCGGGGGCCGAGGCGCTGTTCGCGGTCGGCGATTTCAACGGCTGGGATCGCGGCGCCGACCCGATGACGCGGGACGAGTACGGGGTTTGGAGCGTTTTCCTGGCGGACGAGATCTACGGCGATCGGCTGGTGCACGGCGGGCATGTGGCCGTGCACGTGGTCGGGGCGGACGGGGGCAGAGACCACGTTCCGGCGTACATCCGCCGGGCGGTGCGGGAGCACGACGTTCACCCGTTGTGCGGTCAATACTGGCGGCCGCCGGAGCCGTACCAGTGGCGGCAGCCCGGGCCGTCGCTGCAGGGCAGCCTGCGGGTGTATGAGGCGCACGTGGGCATGGCGCTGGAGGCGGAACGGGTGGGGACGTACGTGGAGTTCGCCGAGCAGATGCTGCCGCGTATCGTGAAAGGGGGGTACAACGCCATCCAGTTGATGGCGGTGATGGAGCACCCGTACTACGCGTCGTTCGGCTACCAGGTGAGCAACTTCTTCGCGGCGTCGTCGCGATTCGGGACGCCGGAGGAACTCAAGGGTCTGATCGACGCGGCCCACGGGCAGGGGCTGGTGGTGCTGCTGGATGTGGTGCACAGCCACGCGGTCAAGAACGTGGCGGACGGGTTGAACCGGTTGGACGGCACGGACCACCAGTATTTCCACGCGGGGCGGCGCGGTTGGCACTCGGCCTGGGACTCGCGGCTGTTCGACTACGGCAAGTGGGAGGTGCTGCGTTTCCTGTTGAGCAACGTGCGTTTCTGGCTGGAGGAGTACCGGTTCGACGGCTTCCGGTTCGACGGCATCACGAGCATGATGTACCGGCATCACGGGTTGGGCAGGACGTTCACGTGCTATGACGACTACCTGATTCACGATCTGGACGAGGACGGCATCGTCTACCTGCAACTGGCCAACCAGTTGGTCCACGAGATCAACCCGCGGGCCGTCACGATAGCGGAGGACGTGTCGGGGATGGTGGGGCTGGCCCGCCCGCTGGTGGAAGGGGGGCTGGGGTTCGACTACCGGCTGGCCATGGGTCTGCCGGACTACTGGATCCGGACGCTGGCGGAGCAGAAGGACGAAGAGTGGCACCTGGGCGGGATGTACCGGACGCTGACCAACCGGCGGAGGGACGAGAAACACATCGCCTACGTGGAGAGCCACGACCAGGCGCTGGTGGGGGACAAGACCATCGCGTTCCGGCTGATGGACGCGGAGATGTACTGGCACATGGGCCGGGAGTCGGAGCGCCCGGTGATCGATCGGGGCATGGCGTTGCACAAGATGCTGCGGCTGATCACGTTCACGCTGGGGGGCGAGGGCTATCTGAACTTCATCGGGAACGAGTTCGGGCACCCGGAGTGGATCGACTTTCCTCGGGAGGGGAACGGGTTTTCGTACAAGCACGCCCGGCGGCAGTGGTCGCTGCTGGAGGACCCCGGCTTGCGCTACGGTGAGCTGGGGGCGTTCGACCGGGCCATGCAGGATCTGGACGATCGATTCCAGGTGCTGGCCAACCCGTTCTACGAGTTGCTGCAGGTTCACGAGGACTGCAAGCTGCTGGTGTACCGCCGCGGTCCGCTGATCTTCGTGTTCAACTTCCACCCGGCGGAGTCGTACGCCGACTACGGCGTGGGGCTGCCCGATCCACTGGATTACGAGATCATCCTGGATACCGACGCGGCGGCCTTTGGCGGTCACGCCCGGGTGGCCGACGGGCAGGTGTATCCGTGTCAGAGCGGCGGCATCCACGGGCGCGAGCACGGCATCCAGGTATACATCCCTTGCCGGTCGGCGCAGGTTCTGGCCCCCAGATGATGACCGGGAGGCAGGGGGGATTCCGGAATCGGGCGCCGCTTGCAGCCCGGCGATGCGTGGGCCGTTGACGCGGCGTCGCCGGTGGTCAGTAGGCCATCCCGCCCCAGGCGGCTTCCATGGCGGGTGGGTCGCCGGCGAGCACGGCCTCGAACCACTGGCGGTACTCGGGCCGGTGGTTGTTCCAGCGATCCAGGTCTTCCCGCCACCACTCCTGCCACCGCCCGATGTTGCGGCCGAGCTTTTCGGCGTGCCGCTGCTCCAAGCGGCGAGCCAACTCGACGGTCTGTCGAACGCGTTGGGAACCGTCGGCCTCGTGCTCGGCGTAACGGTGCAGATGCCCGTCGATCCGCTCCAGGCGGATGGCCGTGGCCTCGGACGCCGCGGGGTCGTGGCAACCGGTTGCCGCAACGGTTGCCAGGGTGGCCAGCAGCACAAGGATTACCGAGGGGCCTCGCATGATGGGCTCCAGCGTACTCATCCTGATACCGCCCGCAAGCGGCGTGGATGCGGACCGGCCGACTGCGCCTTGCAGGTGCGGAGCGGGGCGGCTATGCTACCGCGTCTCGGCCGTTAGCCGTCGGGTTATCGGGTTCGCTGCCCCGGCGGGTCGGTCGCCCTTCATGGTGGGCGTAGCTCAGGTGGCTAGAGCGCTAGGTTGTGGTCCTAGAGGTCGGGGGTTCAAGTCCCCTCGCTCACCCTTTGTCCCCTTCTCGGAAACCGGCTCAGAATGACGTCGAGCACGGTTGTTTCGCAGATCCGCCCGGGGGCGGTGTGCGCCGTGCGAATCAGCGTCACCGCACCGGGTTGAAAGGATACGGGGCTTCGCTCGTCCGATTTGGTCCCACCTTGGGTCCGTCGCAGGAGGCCGACCACAGGCGACTCTGCGTCCAGAGGGCATCCGTCAACGGTCCTGGAGTGCCATTCGGCCCTAGCGGCCGGCTGTCTGACGAATGTCCAGTGGCACTGATTCTCCTTGTCGTAGGCAGGCGTGACCTGCTATCATTGTAGATTGGTTCATCCCGAAATCTGAAAGGGCATCAGGGGAGACATGCGGCCGACAGACGTTCGACAGTCCTTGGCGAAATCGATGTACTCGTCCGTGCGCAGCTCGCGGCGGAAGGTGACCGCTTGCCCGCACGGAGCGGTTCGGGGAGGAGACCGTCGGACCTCGGCGGGAAGGGGGCGGAACATGAGAGTTTCTTGTACGGTCCTGTTCGTGGCTCTGGCCCTAGGCCTGTTCGGCTCGGCGGCGGCGCGGGCGGAACGGGCCACAGATCAGGAAATGGAACGCGTGTGCCGGAACTGGCTCTCCTTCATGGTGGATCAGCGCGGGAGCTGGGCCGGGCGGCGCGACCCGGAGATCGTGGGCGTGCAGGATCTGGTCTCGGGTGACATGCTTCTGGCTCGATGCTTCTCGATCGCGCCGCGTGGTTGCGTGGTGGTGCCGGTGCTGAGGGAACTGCCGCCGGTGAAGGCGTATTCGGAGGACTCGGACCTGGACGTCGGCGAGACGACGGGCGTCGCGCAACTGTTGCGTGACGTTCTGGAGGATCGGATCAACGTGTTTGTCCGGCGCTACGGCAGCATCGAGGCGAGCCAGGCGGACGGCGACAAGCTGCCGTTCGACCGGGTGAACCGGCGGGAGTGGGAGCGCTTCACCGTGACGCCGGAAGAACTGGGGGACGACCTGGCGAGTGGGGCCCTTGGCCTCCGGGGCGAGGTCGGTCCGCTGCTGACCACGGACTGGCATCAGGGTTGGCCGTACAACCTGGACTGTCCCATGGGTGACGGCGGGCGCAGCGCAGCGGGGTGCATGGCGACGGCGGCGGTGCAGGTGATGCGATACCACGAGTGGCCGCCGAACGGGATCGGGGATCACAGCTACTACTGGAATGGGGACCAGTCCTGCGGCGGGGACGTTGGCGGCGGGACGCTGTACGCGGACTTCTCGGATGCCTACGACTGGGCCAACATGCCGGATGACTGCGGCGGTGGCTGCACGACGGCGCAGCAGGAGGCGCTGAGTGAGCTGAGCTACGAAGTGGGCGTCTCGTTCAATATGAACTACGGATACTGCGGCTCGGGGGCGAACTTCGACGCGCCGCTCTACGCGTTTCCGGCGTACTTCGATTACGCGGCCAGCATTCACCGGGAGGACCGGTACGACTATACCGCGACGAGCTGGTTCTATTTGATCGTCGCGGAGATCAGCGCCGGGCGCCCGATGATGTACACGCTGATCATGCCCGGGGCGGGACACGCGATCGTGTGTGACGGCTGGAGAGACACCGGAGGTCAGAATCAGTATCACATGAACTACGGGTGGGGAGGAACTTGGACGGGCTGGTACACGATCGACAACCTGCCCGACACTGTGGATCCGATGGCAGAGTCGTTGATCATGGACATCTTCCCGGCCGATCACCTCACGCCCGATCCGGACCCGATGACCTTCGACATTCCGCCGCACGCGACGACGGCGGGCATCGCCATGGAAGCCAGCCCGGCCACCGACGTGGACTCTCCTCCGTGCCAGTACCAGTTTCTGTGTGATTCGGGAGGGAGCGGGTGCGATGACACGGGATGGAAAACGGGACGGACCTACGAAGACACGGGCCTGCTACCGAACACGCAGTACTCGTACAGCGTGGTGGCCCGGGACAACGCCGACCCGAACAACCTGACGACCCCGAGCGCTTCGCGGAGCGCCTACACGTACGCGGCCATTCCGGGTGCCCCGACGCTGGGCAACGAGACCTCGAGTTCGATGGACATCACGGTCGATCCGAACGGCAATCCATCGTACACCGATATCGTGATCTATTGCATGTCGTCTCCGGACCCGAGCTGGCAGTACAAGTACGTGAGCGCCGCGGGCACGCCGAGCGGCACAGCGACGTGGCAGACGGCCGACGAGTGGGGGGCGGTGACGGCCGGGGGCATGCAGTCGGGCACGCAGTATTGCTTTATTGTGGGTGCCAGGAACGAGGACCTCTGTGAGACGGTGGGCGGGCCGCAGACCTGCTCGACCACGTTGGCGGTCAGCGGAGCCATCCTGTCGGCCGGCAGTTGCCGGGACCACGGCGGGACCGAACACTGCCTGGACGTGACGGCCGGTTCGCCGGGAGACAACGTGGAGCCGCGTCTGGGCGGGATCGAGAAGCTGGAGTTCCTGATGGACTCGGTGATGTCCACGGTGACGGCGTCGGCCTCGTGCAGTCCGACCGGGTACGGTGGAGTGGTCACGCCGATCGCGGACGGGACCGCGACGGTGGTGGTGGGCTTCGGTCCGGGCCTGCCGGACGGCGACTGCTGCGAGATCACGCTGGGCGGTGACGCGGACGACAGCGCTTTCGTGTCCATTCTGACAAGCGACGTGGACCGTGACGCCACGGTCTCGACGGCGGACAACTCGTCGGTGAAGTCTCGGCTGGGCTCGGTGGTAGATGGGAGCAACTTCCAGTACGACGTCGACGCGGACGGCTCGATCTCGACGGCGGACAACTCGTCGGTGAAGTCTCGTCTGGGGAACGTGGCGCCGAGCTGCCCGTAGGGGTTCGTGGTCCTTCGGGCCGCCCCGGGCTTTTCAGAGTGAAATGGTGACGTGCACGCGGGGCCGCGACCGGGCGGAGGGTTGCGCTGCGCTGGGTCTACCGGCGGCATTCAGTTAAGGGGGCGGGGGTGTTCCGTGCCACCGTCCTGCGACGCAGGTGCAGGTCGGGTCGGCATTCCCTTGGAGGACGTTTTCCATAGGGTCGGACGGGCCGTCGGGGTCCAGGGGGATGGCGGTGAGGTCGGCCCGCAAGCCGGGGGCGATGCGGCCGACCGATGTGCTCATGCCCAGGGCGCGGGCGGCGCGGGCGGTGCCCATTTCGATCAGCAGCGCGGGGGGCAGGTCGGGATCATTGCGGCGCAGAAACCGCAGTTCTTCCAGTACGGACAAGGACGGATTCGAGGCCAGGCTGTCGGTGCCCACGCAGACGTTGACGCCGCGGTCGAGCATGCGGCGGAAGGGGTGGGGCGGGTGGCCGAAGGCCGCGTGCGTTCGCGGGCAGTAGGCCACGTGGGCGCCGGACGCGGCGATGCGGTCGATGTCTCGGTCGGTGACGTAGTTGGCGTGGGCCAGGAGGGCATCGGGGCCCAACAGGCCGGTGTCGGCGGCGTACTCGACGGGTGACAGGCCGGGGCAGGGTACTTGACGGTCCCAGATGTGGTGGCGCTCGAAAAAGGTGCGAATGGGGCCGGTGAGATCGGCGGTGAACTCGGCTTCGTTGGCGGTTTCGGCCAGGTGGATGCACATTCGCAGTCCGCAGGCGACGGCTCGGGCGACACAGGCGCGGAGGCCGTCCGGTTCGAGCGTGTACGGGGCGTGTGGGGAGATGCCGATCTGAAGGAACTCGGATACGGTGCAGGCATCGGCGGCGGCGGTGAGACGCTCGTTCAGTCGGTTGCGGAGTCGGCCGATGGCGATCACCTCGCCGAACGAGAGCGTCCGGAGAGGGCCTTCGGCCAGGACCGGGCGGGTCAAGGCGGGCAGGCGGGTGATGTCGCCGATGGTGGTGACGCCGGCCGACAGGGACAGCTCACGGCCGCGGCGGACCGAGTCAAGTGTGACGGCCGAGTCATCGTCGGCGTCGCGCATGGCGTCGACCAGTCGACGAATCCAATCGACGAAGTCCGCCTTGGGTGGAATGCGCCCGGCCAGATGGGTCAGTTCGAGGTGGGTGTGGGCGTTGACGAAGCCGGGCAGCAGCAGGCTTTGGCCCAGATCGGTGCGGGCGGGGCCGGTGACCTGCGTGGCAGGTCCTGTAAGTTGCGCGGCAGGCCCGACCTCGACGATTGTGCCTCGGTCCACGCGGACTGCGCCGTCAGGGATGATCTGATTGTCGGCGGCCAGGACGTAAGGGGCGCAAAGGATCATGACGTCGGAGCATCGAACTCGCTGATCTGTCCGTCGACGACGAATCCGCACCGTTTGAAGAGGCTCAGTGCCGGGGCGTTATCGGCGTCGACCTGCAGGCAGATGGTACGCGAGCCGAAGCGCCGGGCAAGTGCCAGGATCTGTCGCATGAGGGCCAGGCCGACGCCACGGGCGCGGGCGTCGGGTGTGACGTGGAGGTCGGTGACGCGGGTGATGTCGCCGACCTCGAACAACCCACCGCGGCCGACGGGGCGGGCGCCGTCGATGGCCACGAACATGGTCAGCCGGGCGTCGTCGAGACGGTCCAGGGCGGCGTCGGCCAATAGGCCGGCGTCGGGCCGGTCGGGCTGGGCGGTGAATGTGTCGCGATAGGCTTGGCGCATGGGGCGGGCCGGCAGGACGCGAAGGTCGTCGCGGGCGGGCAGGTCCGGCCATTCGCGGAGGGCCATGGCCAGTGTCTCGCGCCGGCGATAACCCTTGGCGTCCAGGAACGTGGCCATTTCGTCGGGCGGCTGGTCGAAGGCGGGCGCCCAGCGACTGCAGGTCAATCCCCGTTCGGCGAAGAAGGCCGTCGCTTCGCCGTACGCGTCGGCGAGATGCTGGGGATCGGGCACGACGACCTCGCGGAACTGGTTGGCCTGGGGCAGGCGGGGCCAGGCGGTGCTGAAGAAGGCGATGCCCGATTGCAGGGTTGTCTTCTGGGCCAACTGCTCGCAGTAGGCCTGGTTGGCTCGCAAGACCGCGGTCAGTGCGTTTCGTTCCATGGGTCCTTCTCGGCTGTGCTAATCCGGCGGCCTGCGCGTGTGAAAATCAGTTCGCAACTGGTACTGATGGGCGACGGCCAGGATTCGCTCCTCTGCAAAGGGTGGGCCGATGAGCTGCATGCCGACGGGCAGATTCCGGTCGTCGAATCCGCACGGGACGCTGATGGCGCAGACGCCGGCCAGGTTCACCGAAGTGGTGTAGACGTCGGCCAGGTACATGGCCAGTGGGTCGTCGATCTTCTCGCCCAGGCGAAAGGCGGTCGTGGGTGTCACCGGCGAGACGATGGTGTCCACCTTCTCGAAGGCCGCGTCGAAATCTCGCTTGATGAGGGTGCGGACCTTGAGGGCCTTGAGGTAGTAGGCGTCGTGATAGCCGGCCGACAGGGCGTAGGTTCCCAGCATGACGCGTCGTTGGACCTCGTGGCCGAGGCCTTCGGCGCGTGAGGATGCGTAGAGGTCGAAGATGTCGGCCGGCTGGTCGGTGCGGTGGCCGTAGTGGACGCCGTCGTAGCGGGCCAGGTTGCTGGAGGCTTCGGCGGTGGCCACCAGGTAGTAGCAGGCGATGGCGTACTCCATGTGGGGCAGGTTGATCTCGACGACGTGGGCCCCCTCGGCGCCGAGCAGGTCGATGGCCTGGGTCACGCGGCGGCGGACCTGATCGTCGAGGCCGGGGCCGAAGTACTCGTGTGCGATGCCGATCCTGAGACCCTTCAGCGGCGTGTCGAGCAGGGCGGGGTAGTCGGGCACGGGGCGATCGACGCAGGTGGAGTCGCGGGGGTCGTGGCCGCTGATGACGCGGGCGATCAGGGCGGCGTCGGCGGCGGTGCGGGCGAGCGTCCCGACCTGGTCCAGACTGCTGGCGAAGGCGACCAAGCCGTAGCGCGAGACGCGCCCGTAGGTGGGCTTGAGGCCGACGACGCCGCAGAGGGCGGCGGGCTGACGGACGGAGCCGCCGGTGTCGGTGCCCAGTGCGGCGGGGACCATGCGGTCGGCGACAGCGACGGCCGATCCGCCTGACGAGCCGCCGGGCACGCGGTTTGGGTCCCACGGATTGCGGGTTGGGAACATGCCGCTGTTTTCCGTGCTGGAGCCCATGCCGAACTCGTCGAGGTTGGTCTTGCCGACGATGACGGCGCCGGCGGCTTCGAGACGATCGACCGCGTGGGCGCTGTAGGGCGACTGGAAGTCGCCCAGGATTCGCGACCCGCAGGTCGTCGTGCCGAACGAGGTGCAGAGGTTGTCCTTGACGGCCAGGGGGACTCCGGCCAATGGTCCGGGGGAATCGCCGGCGGCGATGGCCTGGTCGACGCGCCCGGCCCGGGTCAGGGCGCGGTCCGGGTCGCAACTGAGGAAGGCCCTGAGGTGCGGGTCGCGGGTGTCGATGCGGTCGAGACTCGCCCGCACGGCTTCGACGGCTGAGAGCTTCCCGGCGCGGATGGCTTCGACTGTCTGGGTGAGGGTCATCCTGGTTCCTGGCCTCGGTGAATCGAGCGTGCGGCGGCGCTAGGCATCGCCGCGGTCGATCACCTTTGGGACGCGGAAGAAGGTACGTTCGCGCTGCGGGGCGTTTTTGAGGGCCGATTCGGTGTCCAACGAAGGCGTGGTCTCGTCGTCGCGAAATACGCTGTGTATCGGCAGCGGATGCGTGGTCGGCTCGATTCCGTCGGTGTCCAGGCGGTTGAGTTGGTCGACGTAGTCGAGGATGGCGGACAGGTCGAGGCTGAGGTGGTCGACCTGGTCGTCGGAGAGCTCGAGCCTGGCCAGGTGGGCCACGTGGCGGACCTGCTGCACATCTATCCTGCGATTCACGGCATCGCCCCGGAGACGGCGCCCAAAAAAAACGAGGCCTTGCGGCCTCGTTTACCATACTTCTTTCCCAGTCTCCACCACTCGCTGCGGCTACTCTGTGCCGCCCGATTCTGCTTCTTGCGCCGGAGGGGTGTAGTTGCGTCGAGGCGGCTTGACGATCAGGCCCATGCGGATGGCCTTGGCCGAGACCTTGATCCGGCAGACCTTGCCGTCCAGGAGCGCCCGGACGCGCTGGATATTGGGACGGAACATCCGCTTGGTGCTGCCGGTGACCTTGCGGCCGACGCCGCCGAGATATTTGGCTTTGCCCCGCCGGGCGATGCTTCTGCCGCTGCGGGTCTTCTTGCCGGTGAAGAAACACGTCCGTGACATACGGCTTACCTCCCCATGGCCCCATTTCGGCCAGAGCGCGAAAGAGCTAAGTTTAGGAACCGGCGGGGTTTTTGCAAGGCTTCGGGGCTATTTTTACGCTGTGGGGCGACCGGCGGGCGTGGGGGCGGAATTTTGCAATGTCTTTGTCCGACAAGCGTTTAGGGTAACGTCGAACCCATGGAAGCGAATGTGCTGGCCTCGGTGATCGAACGGGCGAAGCGGCTGGAAGCGGGCGCTTTCGACGCCCTGGTGGACGAATACGGCGGGCGGCTGTTCGGGTACCTGTACAGGCTGACTGGAGACCGGGAAGCGGCCGAGGACCTGCTTCAGGAGCTTTTCGTGCGGTTGGTGAGGACGCTGCCGCAGTATGAGCACGACGGGCGGTTCGAGGGCTGGATCTTCCGGATCGCCACGAACCTGGCCCGCGACCGGGTGCGGCGAGGGCGACGGGCCCCGGCGGTGCTGTCCATCGACGGGACGGGGCACGATGGGGCGGCTGAGGATGGGCCGGCGTCGTGGCAGGAGCTGACGGACGTATCCGGCCCGGCGCCGGAGGGGCCGCTGGAACTCCGGGAGGACGCCGACGCCCTGCAGCGGGCCCTTGGCCGATTGCCCGGGCCGGAGCGTGAGGTCGTGATGCTGCGGCACTTCTCGGAACTGAGCTTCGTCGAGATCGCCGAGGCCATGGGCACGCCGTTGGGCACGGCGCTGGCCCGGGCTCACCGTGGGCTGAGTAAGCTGCGGGAGATGATGGAGGATCGGACCTGATGTCCGGCGAGGAGCTGTTTGCACAGATCGAGCGCGATGAGCGCTGGCTCCGGAGCGTGGGGGTGGAGGTTGAGCCGCCGCCGGATCTGGGAGCGGTCAAGCGCCGGGTGCGCATCGCTATCGACGAGTGCTGGCTGGACGAGCGGGGTGTCCGAGTTCCATCGGCGACGGCATTGGCGGGTGTCAAACGGCGAGTCCGTCAGGAGTTGGCGGCTGGGCGGCCGGAGCATCGGATGGCGGCGAAGGCGGCGGGGCCGGGCACGGGGAGGATGCCATACCCGGTGAGCCGGACGCTGGCGGCCGCGGCGGCGCTGGCGCTGGCCGCGGGGCTGGGGTTCTGGTCGGCCGTTTCGTCGCCCGATGGGCCGGCGGTCGCGGCCGATCTGGACGATCTGGCTGCGGTCATGGGGCGGGATTTCGATGACGAAGAGGTCGAGTGGGAAGCGATCGAGATGGAACTGGCCGAACTGGAGGCCACCTTGGTTCAGGGGGCCGACCCGGGCTGGGAGGACGAGGCTCTGGACGAGCTGTTTGATGAGATGGATGAGCTATCGAATGACGTCGGTCTGTCACCTGGGGTGTCCTGACCGGGTGGCTGAAGCGAGACCGGCGGGGGGTATTGCGATGTCTGCTGTGCGTAGGTGTTGGCGTTTGTGGGTTGTATCGGGCATGGCTATGGCGTGGGTCACTTGGGGCGTGGTTCCGGCGTTCGGGTTGGAGGGGCGCGGCGCGTCCGCGGTGTCGGGAGCGTCGGGCGGCCAACCTGCCGAGGTGGAGCCGCCGCCGCCGGAGAAGGGCATACCGCCGGAATCGGAGCCCGTGCGGGGGGACCTTCCTGAGCCTGAGTCGGGGGTCCTGCCGCCGTTGGGGGCGGGGTCGGAGGATGGCGCTCCGCGTTTCTTCGAGCCTCGGCCGGAGGATCGCGAGCGCGTTCGCCGGTTCGTTGAAGAGCACTTCCCGGAGATGGCCCGCAGACTGCGGATGCTCGAGACGCGCAACCCGCGCCTGTTTCGCCGCCACTTGCGCCAGATCATGCCGCGAATCGTGCGGCTGATGCACGAGTTCGAGAAGGATGAGGAACTCGGGCTGCTGGGCGTGGAGGAAGAGCGCCTGGAAATGGAAGTTCACGAGGCCGTGCGGGCGTACCAGGAGGCGGACACGGACGAGGAGCGAGGGGCCGGGCGAGAGAAGGTTGAACGGCTGATCAGCGAGCAGTTCGACGTTCGGCAGCAGCGTGCCGGGCGCACGATCGAGAACCTGGAAGGGCGGCTGCAGCGGCTCAAACGACAGGTCGAGCGTCGGGCCGACAGCCGCGACGAGGTCATCGCTCGCGAGATCGAGACTCGCCTGAACGCCGATGACCCGGCGGCGGCGCGGCCGGGACGAGACACCCCGCGCCGTCCTCCCCGTCCGCCCCGGGAGCGAGGGGGGCGGTAACGGGGCGACGGCGACAGTGCCGCGCGGTCCGGTCGGTCGGCGGGGTCCGCCCGGGGTCGGGGTGCTGTCGAGGCGCTGGACGGCGCAGTACGGACGCGACACGCGTGGACCGTTTTGGGAAGCAGTGATCTGACATGTTAGACGGCGGCCGCGACAGCCGCCACATCCATGGGCCCCGCGCCCGGTGAGGTACGTGCTGGGTGTGTGCTGCCACATCAAGTGGGGCTGGACGCGAGGCGGGCGGAATTGTCAGCAGTTGGCCGGGTTCTCCCTTGCGTTGTTAAAGCAGGTGTGGTAGAGACGAGCCTTCGGGATGTTCGGGATAAGGCTCGGGAATTCGCCATATCCACCAGTCGGCGGGCAAGCGGACAAGGAAAAGAGCTAACGGTCGGGCTTTGTCCGGTGATTCCTGAGCGGAAGACCTGAACCGAAACACGTGCTGTCGTTCGAGTAGCTGGACAAAGAAGGTGCCGTACCGACGCGACCGATAGCCGGTCGGTGTGCAATGGCGCGCTCGTATGTTGATTCGCTCCGGAGGTCCGTCGACTTTGGGACTGAAGCTGATCGATTGTCGGCATTGCGGGGCGCGGATTTCAATTCGGACGGTGCTTCACACGCGTGGGAAGAGTGCCCTCGGTCCGGCGCTCCGCGCGAGCTGAAGCTCGCGGCTCGGGCCTGTGGACGCGCGAGCTGACGCTCGTGGCTCGGGTCTGTGGACGGGTGGGAACCGATAGTCCGCGCTGCTGGGGCGTGGTGTGGGAATACTCTATCGAGTCGTTTCATTCGATTGGAAGGAAGGAGTTCTGCCATGATTGCGAAAGCCCATCCGAGGCTCTGTCGGAGCCGGTCTGCGTGTGTGTCCGTCGTCCTGGCACTTTGCGTCCTCTGTGTGCCGTTCGAGGCGTCTTGTGCGGAGTACATCCGTGTCTGTAGCTTCAACATCGCCGAGTTCGGCGAGGGGGACCATCACCTGACGCGTGATCTGCCGTTCATCGCCAAGATGTTGTACGAGGCGGATCTGGACCTGATCGCTCTGCAGGAAGTGGGCGTGCGGCCGCAGGGCGAGTCGCAAGTGGCCGAGCTTCGCAAGGAGCTGAACAAGCTGGTGCCTGCGGGCGAGGCCAAGTACTTCTACGTCGTGACGCCGCAATCGGGCGACGAGCGCTGTGCCGTCATTTACCGGTTTCCGGTCGTTCAGGACGAGGGCATCTGGTGGTTGGACAACGACAAGGTCTCCGGGAGCCCGGAGCAGGGCGGCGAGCGCTACTTCCGCGTTCCCGTGGGGCTCATGTTCCACGCGGGCGAGTTTGACTTCGTGCTGTTTATCGTGCACTTGACGTGGGGTAAGCTCGACCGGCGCCTGAGCGAGATCGCCGACCTGCGGGAGGAGTTGCGCTACCCCGACGACGAGAAGGACTGGATCGTACTGGGCGACATGAACCGCTACGGGAGGTACAGCAAGAGCAGCGCGAAGGCTTTCGATCAGCTTCTTCAAGACAGCGATTGGAACGGCTTCTACCGCTTTCCGTTGCTCGAGGCCGTCACCGACCCCGACGACATGAAGGTCTACCGGGCGGAGAAGGACGAATACTCGACGACGATTGCCGAGAGCAAGAACCTGTACGACCAGTTCATCCTGACCGCGGGGCTGGAGACGGAGTTCGAACCGGACGATCCGAAGTTCGGGGAGGACGTGGGCATCATCGCGTTCGACATGCAGGAGCCTTACGCGTCGATGTCCGACGACAACGCGGTGAAGTACAGCGTTTCGGATCACCGGCCGGTATGGATCCGGCTGCGCTACGACGTGGGCGACGACGATTAGCCCGGCGCCGCGAGCGGGCGCCCGTGCGTGCGGCCGGCGTCGTGGATCAGTCCACCGTCGGCTCGGGTGGCGGCGACCAGCATCGCAGGCAGCGGGGTTCGAAGCTCTCCGGTCCGCCGATGATGTTGCCGCTGACGATGGGGGTGAGGCGCTGGGTGCGAGTGGCCTCCCCGCCGCAGCGGGCGCAGGGGGCGGTTTTGAGCAGCGTCGTGTCGGCGGCCCGCTTCAGTGCTTCGACCTGGGGGAAGGGCCGGCCCCAACTGTTCGTATCCAGGGCGGTGACGATGACTCGCCTGCCGCCGGCGGCCAGCCGGGCGCAGACCTCGGGCAGGTCGGCGTCGAAGAAGTGGCCCTCGTCAATCGCGACGAGGTGATGATCGGCGGTCAGCAGTGTGGGAATGTCGGCGGCCTGCCGGACGGTGACGGCCGGGTGACTGTCCTGACCGTGGCTGACGACCCGATCGGTGCTGTAGCGGTTATCGCGTGCGTGCTTTATGACCATGGCGGCACCGGGCGGCTCGGCGCGAATGCGACGGAGGAGCTCTTCGGTCTTGCCGGTGAACATGCAGCCGCAGATGAGCTCGACGCTGCCCGTGCGGCTATCGGTCGGTTCATGTTCCGGGCGGGGTCGTGGGCTCGAGGAGGGGGAATTGGCGCCGGACGAGTCTGGAGTCTGATCGGACCCGGTCATATGCGAGCGTGGCGAGCCCGCTTCGTGTTCGGCGTAGGCGTTCATTCCGGCAGCATAGCGTGTCGGCGTGCTGAAGCCAGTGCGTGCCGGCCTAGTACCGGCAAGCGGTTGGGTGGCACTTGCGGCGGCATTCGGTCTTGGGTGCCACGGGCGGCCTGACCGCCCGTGCGGTCTCTCGGGTGGGCGGGTGCAGCACACACACTGGCAGGCAAGCTGCCAGTGGCACCCACCTAAACCGTCACGCACCACCGGCAAGGCCGGGGGCGAACGGTGGGCGGCGTGGTCACATCGGCGTTGGATGGTGCAGGGATCGGATCGAGCCGCGCAAAAAGCAACCGCCGCAGCGCCCGGCCGATAAACTCGGCTGGCTCGCTGCGGCGGAATCGAAAAATGCTACCCCAGAAGCCCCCTTCTCGATGGGCGCGCCGCGTCTGGCATCGGCCCGGCGTGGGCCGTGTGCTGACGGAGCGGATTACTCCGGTTCTTCGCGCCCGGGTCCCTCCTCCAGCATCTTTCTGAGGTAGGCATTCTCGCGCCGTGTAGCCTCGAGATCGAAGAGCAGGTACTTGATGGAGAGCCGCAGGAAATCGATGCTCTCCTGCAAGCTGCTCACGGTCTCCTTGAGTTGGTTGTGGCGCAGCTTGGTCTGCTCGGCCAGCGATTCCAACTTCTGTCGCTTGGAGGCCGGCAGGGTGCCGATCTCGGCGACGAGTTCGGCGAGCTTACGCTGGAAGGTCTCCTCGTTCATATCTTTGCCTTTCCCCCCAGAGCGCCCGTGGCCGACGCGTGTCGGACCGCCGCTGCCGAGCGCTCACGGAGCTCCTTGGCCCCAATTCCGCGGCGTGCAGAGTGATGGGGCAACGGATGTGCCAGGTGCCGCAGGGGGTGCCGGGCGAGGGCGTGGTGCGCTAACTCTCTTTGTGGAAAGGAGTTAACGGATGTTCCGGCGACCGAGGTTGCCGGACAGGCCGGCCGGTTGTGCCAGCGGGTTGTCCTGTCGAAACACGCGACGGCTTTCGGCGTTGGGAGCGATCGTCTAAGCGGTTTGCACGACGAACCTTAGACGCGCGTTGTGCGGGAACAACGTGACGACGGCTTCGGCTTCCGGTCAGAGTGGACAGGCGCAGTTCTCGGACGCCGGCGAGTCACCGAGTAGCGCGAGGGGAGTGATCGGACTCCGGGCAAGCGTTTCGAACGCGGAGATTCCTAATCCCGAACGTCCGGTAAGCCGACAAACGATTGCGGCCGCACCGATCCAATGTCGGTCGGGCGGGCGCGAGGTGCGCGCATGCAGCCGGAAGCGGCCATCGTTCTGGATCGTGTCTGGAAGGCGTTCCGCCGAGGCGAGCGGCACGATTCGCTGCGCGACCTGGTTCCGGCGCTTATCGGCCGCTGGCTGGGCCACCGACCGCGGGTCGACGACCGTTCGTTCTGGGCGCTGCGTGAGGTGAGCTTCCGCGTGCATCGCGGGGAGGCGCTGGGCATCATCGGGCCGAACGGCGCGGGCAAGAGCACCATCCTGAAGATCCTCTCGAAGATCATGCGTCCCGACCGCGGGGACGCCCGGGTGAACGGCCGACTCTCATCGCTGATCGAGGTCGGGGCGGGGTTTCACTGGGACCTGACCGGCCGCGAGAACATCTACCTGAACGGGGCCATCCTGGGCATGTCCCGCAAGGAAACCGAGCGGAAGTTCGACGCGATTGTCGATTTCGCGGAACTGGCCGACTTCATCGACACGCCCATCAAGCGGTACAGCAGCGGGATGCAGGCCCGGCTGGGCTTCTCGGTGGCCGCCCATATGGACCCCGAGGTGCTGCTGGTGGACGAGGTGCTCTCGGTGGGGGACATGGCCTTCCAGAACAAGTGTCTGCGGCGCCTGGAACAGTTCCAGCGCGAAGGCACGACGATCGTCTTCGTGTCGCACAATCTTCAGGCGGTGGCCCGGACGTGCTCGCGCGTGGTCGTGCTGGACCGGGGCTCGGTCATCTGCGAGGAGGAGCCGGCCGAAGCGGTCCACACCTATCTGACGCGCGGGGCGCAGGCGACCGGCGGCGGCGACGGCGTTCATCGCGGCGCCGAAGTCCTCTCCGTCGAGCTGTGCAAGGACGGCCGACTGCACACGGGGCCGGTGGCTCCGGGGCAGCCGTTGCAGGTGCGGGTGGGCTGCCGGTTCACGGGCGACTTCGAGAAGGTCACGTTCGGGTTTGTGGTGACGCGTGCGTCCGACGGGCTGTACGCGTACGACGCGACGGCCGCGGAACTGGGTCTGGAACCGCTCAGCGTTCGCAAGGGACAGCACGTCGAGCTGGTCTTCGACTTCGCCGCTCACCTCACGCGGGGGACGTACCAGGTGTCCATCCACGTGCGCGATCTGACCAGCGGGACGTTCCTGGACTACGCCACCAATCGGGTGTGCCTCGACGTGCGCGAGCGGGCGACGTACGCGGGCGTGGCCGATCTGGACGTCCGATGCAGGCTTGAAGATGCCGGGGACGTACGTCCGGCGACTCCTGCGCTCGCCACGGTGTGAACGACTTCGCGTCAGACGTTTCTACTCGATCATGCGAAACGACTCGACGACGGTGTCGGCCTGAAGGTCGAGATCGGGCGCCTCGGGCCAGATGAAGAGCACGAGGCCGTAGACGAGTTCGTTTCCGTAGGTCAGCAGGAGGCGGCCGCCGGCGATTTCCTCTTCGGGTCGGGGCAGTACGTCCATGACGGCAGCGGGGTGGCCGCTGGACAGTTCGAAGGTGCGCTGGGAGGCGGCGTCGAATGACCGGTCGTCCCGGGCGAACAGGTCCGCGGCATACTCGAGGGCCTGCTCGGGATCGTCCCGGACCTGCTGCTCGAAGGTGTCGGCGGGTGGGCTGACGCTGATGGTGATGCGGCTTCCGTCGGTGGTCGAGGCGAACTGAAGGAAGGTGATCTGCCCCGCGGTCGAGGTGCCGGTCGCTTCCCACTCGGCGGGCAGTCGGAACGCGAAGCCGAACTGCTCGGAAATGAACTTGCCGTCCTCGTTGATGTCGGCGGCCCCGGGCGCTGCGTCGTCGTTGCCGGTTGGAAGGTCGCCGATCGCGACGGGTCCTCCCGCCGCGCATCCGAGGAGCAGCAGCAATCCGATCAACAGGCAGAGTCTGCGGAACATGGCCCGGTCCTTCTCGCCTTCAATAAGCGGAGGGCGCGACGCTCGTTCGACCTGTGCGTTGTCGCACCGCGTCCGCCTCTCGTACATGCATAACCGATCGGCGGCGGAATGTCCCGCGGATTCCAGGGGGCGGCCGGCGGCTCGGACGGTTCTTTGTCCGGGGTCGTGGGTCCGGCTAGGATGTTGGCCATGGCCGTGGGCTTGATGACGGATGAGGAGCTGTTTGGCCGGCTGATCGCGTTCGACACGACGAGCAGCCGATCGACGGGGCCGATCACCGACTTTCTGTCCGACTATCTGGGCGCGGCGGGCTGCGAGGTCCAGGCCTATCCCTACGCCGACGGTGAGAAGGTGAATCTCGTGGCCTGGGCCGGCCCGCAGACCGACGGCGGGATCATTCTCGGCGGTCACCTCGATGTTGTTCCGGCGGCCGAGCCCGATTGGGCGTCCGATCCGTTCGAGCTGACGCGGCGCGATGATGCTTACTACGCCCGCGGGTCGACGGACATGAAAGGGGCGGTGGCTCTGGCGGTGAATGCGGTCGCCCGGCTGCGAACCGACGAGTTGGTGCGCCCGGCCGCCCTGCTGCTGACCAGTGACGAGGAGCTCGGCACGCTCGGGGCTCAGGCGTTCGTCAAGTCGTGGGACAACCGGTTTCCGCTGCCGGCCGAGGCGGTCATCGGTGAGCCGACGGAGCTTCGCGTGGTCCGCATGCACAAGGGGCATCTGACGGTGCGGCTGACGATTACGGGGCGGCCGGCGCATAGCGGGTGCCCGCGGCTCGGTCTCAGCGCGATCGAGCCGGCGGCCGACCTGGTGGTCGTGCTGCGCGAGCTGCGGCGAACGTTGGAAGGCGAGCGTAACGAGCAGAGCGTCTTCTTCTCGGAGTGTCCGCATCCGGTGCTGAACGTCGGGATGATTCGCGGGGGAACGGCGGTCAACATGGTGCCGGACCGGTGCGTGCTCGAGATCGGCGTGCGCCTGCTGCCGGGGCAGACCACCGATGCGTTTCTGGAGCGGTTTGCGGCGCATCTGGCGTCGGCCGGTGATCTGCCGCACGAGCGGCTCGGCTGGGAGGTGGTCAACGACAGCGCGCCGATGCTGTGCCCGGAGGACAGTCGGCTGTACAGGGAGCTGAGCGCATTGGTGAGTCAGACCGAGTCGTATGGCGTGTCTTACGCGAGCGACGCCGGGCCGCTGCAGCAACTGGGCATTCAGTCGGTCCTGTGGGGGCCGGGTCGCATTGAGGACGCCCACCGGGCGAACGAGTCGGTGTTCGTCGAGCAGTTCGTGCGCGGCGGCGATCTGTTGGGACAATTCTTGAGACGGCGATGCACGGGGGCTGCGTAACGCGATTGCCGTTCACACCTCGACGCCGAGTTGTTGGGCTGCGGCGTCGGCCGTCTGGTCGATCAGTGTGGCGATGGTCATAGGCCCGACGCCGCCGGGGACGGGGGTGATCAGCGAGCAGGGCTCCAGGGCGCCCTCGAAATCCACGTCGCCGATGTTGCCGGGGTTGTAGCCGGCGTCGATGACCACGGCACCGGTCTTGATCCATCCACCCTGGACGAAGCGCGGCTTGCCTACCGCAGCGATGACGACGTCGGCGTTTCGGACCAGGTACGGCAGGCTTCGGGTGCGCGAGTGACACAAGGTGACAGTGGCATGGCGGTTGATGAGCATGGAGGCCATGGGGCGGCCGAGGATGGGGCTGCGGCCGATGACGATGGCGTGCGCGCCGTCCAGGGCGACGTTGTACTCGTCGAGCAGCCGCATGATGCCGGCCGGCGTGCAGGGTACGAGGGCGGGCAGGCCGAGGATGACCTTGCCCAGGGTGGCGGCGGTGATGCCGTCCACGTCCTTCTGAGGCGGGATGCGCTCGAAGGCGATCCGCTTGTCGATGGGCTTGGGGACCGGGTGCTGGATCAGGATGGCGTGGACGGAGGGGTCGGCGGCCAGCTTGTCGATCTCCTCGACAAGCTGTTCGGTGGTGGTGCCGAGCGGCATCTCGACGAGCAGGGACTTGATGCCGGCCTCCTCGCAGCGCTTGCGTTTCATGCGCACGTAGGTGGTTGAGGCGGGGTCGTCGCCGACGAGCACGGTGGCCAGGGCGGGCGTGACGCCGGTGGCCTGGCGGATCTTGTCGACCTTGGCCGCGGTCTGGTCGCGCATGCGCTTGGCCAGTGCCTGGCCATCCATCAGCTTGGCCTTGTTGATCGGTTCCATGGCTTAAGGATACCGCCGGGTTGTGGGGCGGGTCCAGGGCTGGCGATTATCGGGAGTGCGGGCGCGGCCTACGTGCCTACTTGGCCGGGTGGGCGCGGGCTAGTTCGAGGGTCTTGAGGAAATCGATGCGGCCGTGGCCGGTCAATTCGTCGAAGCCGGGCTCGCCCATGTCGACGGCGCCTTTCTTGATGAGGTCGATGACCTCCCTGGCGGAGAGGTCCGGGCGAAGGCTGCGCACCAGTGCCGCTAACGATGTGACAATCGGCGTGGCCATCGAGGTGGCCCCGAATGGAGTCACGTCGTACTGGCCGTCGTACTCAGCGTCCTGACGGCCCATGGGCGTGTCCTCGACGTCGTAGAAGCCTTTCTCGTGCAGCCTGGCGATGAGGAGCTGGTCCATGGGTGCCATGACGCTGAGCCGGGGGCCGAGGCAGGAGCCCTGCTTGATGGACATGCCGCGCCGCTCGACGGTCGTCTCCCAGCGCTGGCCGTCCAGCAGGCAGGCGCCGACTACCAGCACGGTGTCCTTGTCGCCGGGATAGCCGCTGACCAGGGTGGCCGTGTTGCCCGCTCCGATGACCATGACCACGTCCTTTTCGATAGCGTAGTCGAAGGCGTCGTCGAGTCGGCGGGCGAAGTCGGGGTAGCGGCCGAGGAGGTGTTCGGGGAGAAAAGCGCTGATGTTGATGACGCGAGCGTTGTGGTCGACCAGGTAGCGGATGGCCTCAGCCGTCGTCCGGGTGATGTAGTCGATCCAGGTCTGGCCGAAGGTCTGCAGATCGCCGGCCCGCTGAACCATCTGCATTTGCCAGTCCTGGATGGTTGCGTCGGGATGCTCGTCGAAGAACTCCTGTTGCATTCTGGCCAGGGCGTGCTCGGGCATGCCGCTGCAGGCGCCGATGGCCCGGCAGGCCGGGGCGAAGCCGACCATGCCATCGGGGGCCACGTTGTGGGCGATGATGATGCTGGTGACGGCGGTGCCGTGGGAGTCCATGGTAACAAAGTCGGTGTGGTAGACGCCGTCGGCGAAGTAGCCGGGTTCGAGTCGGCCGTAGAGGGCGGGGTGGAAGAAGTCGAAGCCGGTGTCGATGACACCGACGAGGCAGTCGGGCGAGCCGCGGGTGATCTCCCAGGCGCGGTCGACCTGGAGGAGCTTGAAATAGGGCTCCTGCTGGGGGGCGGGGGTCAGGGGCGAAGGGGCCGTCGTGGGCTGCGAGGTGGACTGCGAGGTGGGCTGCGACGTGGGCTGATCGCCCACGGCGAGGAAGAACAACGTCGAACAGATTAACGAGAGTATGAGTGGCATGGATGGGTTCTCCTTGCGGCCGGTGGTGAAGTGGCGGGCTGGCGCCCGTACCGGAGCGGGCGCACGGCATCCAGCGTGCCCGCAGCATAACAGATTCCACGCCGGGGATTGTCACGCCTTGTAGGCTTGTGTGGTTTGTTGTCGGGAAGGGGGCGCTTGCGCTGGATCGGCGGGCGGGGGCGGGGGAGTGCTTGCGACTTGGCATGCGTCGGCGCTTGGCGGGCTCGCGGTCGAGTCTCAGCCGGATTTGGGATGAGGGGTGCCGCGGCCGGTCTCGCAATACTGCTTGAGGCTGTGCATGTAGTAGCCCCAGTGGTAGTTGCACTTGGCCAGGAAGTCGGAGGCCTCGCGCCAGCCGGCGTGCGAGAAGCGCAGGATGGTGAGGTCGTCCTGCCGCTGGATGTCGAATGTGATGGTGGTGCCGATCCATTCCTCGACGGAGACGATGCACTCCCATTCGGCGCGGCGGTCGGGGACGAGTTTCGTGACCCGCATCTCGTTGTGGTAGCGGTCGTCGAAGTCGAAGACGAGGACGGCGCCGACCTTGGGCTCGGCCTTGCAGGTTCCGGTCCACCAGGCGGCCAGTCCGGCCTGCTCGGTGACGGCACGGTAGACGACGTCCGCGGGTGCGTTGATCTCGACGAGATGTCTGATGTCGGGCATTGCGCGGGCCTCCTGAGATTCGGGCGCCGGAAGCGGCAGTGGCGCCAGCCTGCGCCAGCGTACGCCGGGTCGGGTCGGCGGGCAACGGGCAGGCGGGAGGATTGAATTGAGGATTGGGGATTGGAGGTTAGGGATTGGGGAGTGGGGAATCTTGGATTGCAGCTCGACTGAGACTGGACACCGGGGAGCGCATGACAGGCGCAGACTCCCGACCCGTTATCCGTCCCTTATCCGTCCGACCCTTAATCCGTCCGATGAACGGCAGGCATTCTTGGGGCATCTCGATAACGGCACCGACGCGTTCTACGAAAGCGACACCGATCAGAGCGACCTTGTGCGGTTGGTCAACCTGATTGGTGATGAATCGCGGTGGAGAGACTGTAAGCGCCCATGACCGTGGAGGTTAGGGCAGGAGTGTGCGTTTAATCACAAGACCATTTTTGCGTTTTTTTTTCTTGGGCGAGTTTGGTGGCGGTATAGACGCCGATCAGGGACACCAGTAAGGGGGCGAGAACGTGTTGTAACAGACCCTCATAGTCCATGCCGTCAGTATGGTATGCCGGATCACGGCAATAGTCAAGCAACAGGGGCGGGACCACCAGAGAACGCAGGACCGGTCCCGCCCCTTATCCCTTGCGACCCCTTATCCCTTGCGCCTGAGATTGGGCACCGGGGAGCGGATGACAGGAAAAGACTCCCGATCCTTTAGCCCCTTCCTTTAGCCCCCTTTAGCCGTCAGCGAAGTAGTATTTCAGGTTGATGCCTATGTCCACCAAAGACAGCCCCACGAGCACAATGGCGAAAACTCCAAGAAGGAACTCGTCTGCCTCGACTGTGCCTGTTGCCCACATGGCAACCAACCAGATGAGTGCCCCGACCAGGAAGAGCAGATCAATCCAAAACCAGGATTTCACGGCCTTGCGGTTCCCGTCGTGTAGGGCACCAGGAGATTCCTGCAACGCGCGGTAGTAGCCGAAATGCAGTATTGCGTTGCGCAGCACGAAGAGTACCGAGATAACGAAAAACCACATTCCGAATCGCGCAGCGTTACCGCACGCCGACCCAAGGGGGATCAACATCGTAGCGATGACCGCGCCTACTACGAAGTCCCACGCTCGCAGCCACAGCAGGGCCGGGCGGTCGAGCACGTTCCGGCGCCACTCAGGATTGGTGATGGGCTCACTTAGTCCGCACTTGACATCAAAGCTTACGAAGCCGAGGAAGACGCGTAGTAGATTGGTCGCGAAAATCGTGAGCAGCGATACCAGAATATATCCCTCGGTTCTCGCGGTGCTCCTTGCGGCAAACTCCATCTGGCAGGTGTTGATGGCCTGCCAGAGAGCAATGCCGAGGACTACGTTAATCAGGATCATCATCGCTACGCTACGGGGGCGGCCTTCTCGGGTTGTCCTGTCTCCGCTGCTGGGGACGCCGTTTTGTGATTGTTCGTTGCTCATCTGGTGCATACCCTCCAACGAAGGGAGCTCATCTCGTGGAGTGACCACTGCCCAGTCCATTTGAACGCGAAAGCCGTTGCAGAGTTTTCCGTACTTCTCCTTGAATCGATCCAAGCCTCGTGTCTCCGAGCCACCGAGGTTGGCGAAACAAATGCCGCGCGCGTGGAGTCGGCGCAGACAGTCACACAGGAGGAAGTCACCGGCGTTGTTCGCACCGGCGTGTCTGAACAGCGCTAGATTAGCGTAGACGCCAACGGTTTGTGCGTTCGGTGTGGTGGAGATCAACTCAGCGATGAACAATCCAACGGGATCGTGTCCTAGGAACAACACTTCTGCGAACTGCAGGTCGGATCGGCCCGACGGATGCGGGGTAGTCACCATGTTGAGGTAGTCTGCGGGGCCGCTCATGCCAGGCGCACGTTGGTATTCCGGGCCAAAGAACCCGCTCACGACGCTCAGACCTGCGTCTACGTTATCTGGGCGGAGGGGCGCGAAGCGGATGGTAGAGCCGTTTCGATCGAGGAAGTCATGATACTTCGCAACGAACTTGCCTCGCTTGGCCTCTGCTAAGTGTTGACTAAGCCTTGCGAGGTCGATTATCCACTCGGGCCTGGTATCGTCCTCAAGTCTGGCCTCCTCGTGCCACGGGCAGGGGGTCAGGTCGCCCGCCCCAGAGCGCCGAAGGTCTTTGGACTGAGCCTCGGTTACCTTTTTGACGTAAGTGGGGCGTCGGGTGATTTGGCTGGCAGCAACGGCGAGTTGGATAATGACATCTGGGTTCCATTCGCCAAGGGGGCAGACTAAGTGCACATGTATCGCCTGGTCTGGTGCGAATGGTCGCGGAAAAGCCCCAAGAAGAACGAGAGTGTTGCCATCGTGGTATTTGAGCCCGTATGGGAAGCCGACGTTTTCCATGTGTATGGCTTGGGTGAGGTAGGCCCAGCTTCGACGATACTCGCCGTGTATCCCTTGAGGCGTCCGGTCAAAGTAGGAGGCCAGGAGAGAGTAATCCTGCGGTTGGAGTGGGCTCACGTGCGTGAGCGCCAACAGCCTACCCGCGACATCAAGCTGAGTTGGTGCTCCTAGCATGGGCGTCCCTTAGGCTTCTCGCAGCTGAAGCATTTCCTTTGCACTTGCCGATCTAGCACAGTTTAGCCTCAGCGAGCTCCAGGATTTCGCGTTCGGTGGCGATGGCTTTTTCCTGGATCTGGGCGGCGCGGGTTAGGATGTCTTTGAGCCAGGGTTTGTCTTCTACTTCGCCGGCGTTGATCTTTACGTTGAGGTAGGCGCCCATTACGGCCGAGCGGGCGGCTATGGCGCCGACGCCGGCGTCGGAGACGCTGGCGGGGTTGCCGATCTCGGCCATGGCCTTGGCTACTTCCATCGACGCAAGGGCGACCTGCATGGCGCGGAAGGGGACCTCGATGGCCTCCTTGGTGGCGGCCTGGATGGTGTCGTTCTTGGCCTTCTTCTCCTCGGGCGTGGTGTCGGGCAGGCCCCAGGCGGCGACGATCTTGTTGAAGGCGTCGGTGTCGTCGTCGATCAGGCGCAGCAACTCGTCGTGACAGGCCTTGCCCTTCTCGGCCCAGTTCGAAAACTCCTCCCAACGGTCGTCCCAGCCGCGCTTGTGGCTGGAGAGGTTGGCGACCATGGTGCCCAGGGCCGCACCCATGGCACCCATGGCCGACGAGATGGACCCGCCGCCGGGGGCCTTGGACTCGGAGGCGGTCTCCCAGACGAAGTCCTCGACGGTCATGCGGGCTAGTTTGCCACCCGCTCCCTTACGGTCGCGGCTCGGATCGCCGCCGCGGCTTGGATCTATGGCGTACTCGATGATCTTCTCGTCGGGCTTGAAGGGGTAGAGGTCGTCCAGGCCGAGGGACTTGACGGCGATCTTGATGAGCTCCTTGTCGGAGACGCCGAGGGAGCGCTGCTGCTTGCGGAGGAAGTACTTTCCGGCGTCGAGCATGGCCTTGAGCGGGATGAGGCCGACCAGCTCGGAGCCGGTGACGCGGACGCCGCGGGCTAAGGATCGCTCGAAGACGGCGTCGAAGGCCACGTGCACCGGCGTGACGGTGATGTTGGTGAGGTTCATGGAAATCTGGGCGACGCCGTACTCCTCGATGAACCAGCCGATGCCCTTGACGCACTTGAGCATGCCGGGCTCCCAGACCTTCTGGCCGTTCTGGTCGAGGACGGGCTTGCTGCCGGGCTCCCCGTCGACGGTCTTGATGCGGCCCTTCTCGCGGACGTCGTAGGCGATGGCGTTGGCCCGGCGGGTCGAGGTGGTGTTGAGGTTGACGTTGTAGGCCACGAGGAAGTCGCGGGCGCCGACGGCCGTTGCTCCCGATTTGGCGTTGAACTTGGCGGGGCCGAAGTCGGGCTTCCACTGCGGCTGGGTGAGGCGCTCGGACAGGGCTTCGTACTCGCCCGCTCGGACGACGGCCAGGTTGCGGCGGTCTTCGGATCGGGCGGCGTATTCGTAGCAGAAGATGGTCAGGCCCAGCTCGTTGCCCAGGCGTTCGGCCAGTTTGTGGGCGTAGGGGATGGTCTGGTCCATGGTGATGTTGGAGACGGGGACGAGGGGGCAGACGTCCATGGCCCCGAAGCGTGGGTGCTCGCCGTGGTGCTTGCTCATGTCGATGAGCTCGGCGGCCTTGTGGGCGGCGCGGACGGCGGCCTCGAGGACTTCCTCGGGTGGGCCGACGAAGGTGACGACGGTGCGGTTGGTGGCCTTGCCGGGATCGACGTCGAGGAGCTTGACTCCTTCGACGGTTTCGATCTGGTCGGTGATCTGCTTGATGACGGCCAGGTCGTTGCCTTCGCTGAAGTTGGGAACGCACTCGATCAACTGGTTGGGCATGTCGGTGTCTTCCTCTCGCAAAACGGGTGCCGCGGGGTCCGCCGAAGGGGGAATGATAGCCCAGGGTGTGGTTTGTGTGAACACGTACGGGTGTGGCGGTGGGGTGAGAGACGGGCGTCTGTCGCCCCTCCGGGGCTCGGTTGGAGGGGGGCGACGGTTTTTTCCAGGGGCTGGCGCCCTCGTTGTTCTACACAAGTTGGGGGCCATCGCGGGCGTCGGGGCCGAAAAGTTGCCAGGACAGGGCAAAGTCATGCATGCGTTGCAGTCCCAGCCAGATCGTTTGCGGGCCCGGCGGGGCACCGACCTTGCGGTTGA
>DATKXO010000121.1:0-14313 GCA_035528995.1 Phycisphaerae bacterium
GCTTGCGCAACACCTCAGACGACAGATCGAAGGGAGGATCGTATATGATGACCCAGACCTATCCGAAAGAGGTGAAGCTCAAGGACGGCCGGAGCGTCCTGATCCGCCCGCTGGCTCATGATGATTTCGACAGCCTGCTGGCCTTCTTTCAGGCCTTGCCCGAGGGCGACCGCATTTTCCTGCGCCACGACGTCCGCGATCCGGAGATCGTGCGCAAGTGGACCGAGCAGCTCGACCTCAAGGAGGTCATCCCCCTCGTAGCCCTGGACGGCGATCGCATCGTGGGCAACGGTAGTCTGCACATTATGCCCCACGGCTGGATGCACCACGTGGGTCACCTGCGGCTGGTCACGGCACGGTCGCACCGAAACAAGGGTCTCGGCGGGCTGCTCACCCGGGAACTGGTCGCCTTGGCCGAGGAGCGCGACCTCGAGAAGATTCAGGCCCACGTCATCCAGGACAACCAGGGCGCGGTCAAGATGTTCCAGGCGGTGGGATTCGAGACCGCGGCCGTCCTCGACGGAATGGTCAAGGACATCACCGGCAGGAAGCACAACCTGGCCATCATGGTCAATGACGTGGCCCACCTCCGCCGGCTCATGGAGGACTGGATTCAGGACTCGGTCCTGCCCGGCTATCGGGCGCCCGGCGCCGGGGCGTAGGGCCGCCGCGGTGCGGGCCGCATGCATCGGCAGGGCAGGCGGCCGGCTCTGGTCCTCAGCCGCCTTCGAAGCCCACCGTCGTGTGGAAGATGGCCTTGTCGAAGAACAGGGCGATCCGGCGGTTCAGCTCCAGCACGCGGTAGACGTCGATCGGCCGTTCCCACACCCCATGCCCCCGGGCGTAGGTCCAGACGTGCTTGCGGAGCAGGGTCAGCGAACTGATCACCTCGTGCACGGCGAAGTTCTGGCTCTTGCGTTCGCGACCGAGGGCTCGATAGAAGGCCCGCACTTCCTCGTCCGCCTCGCGCCCCTTGAGCCAGCGGCCGAACTGCGAGATGGCGGTGTAACCCCTCTCGAAAAGCTGGTCCGGATCGACCCGCCGGTACGAAGTCGTGGTGGGGTTGGAGCGGACCTCGTCCAGCCACAGGCGGGTGACCTGCTCGGCCTGGTCTCGGACCAGGGCCACCAGGGCGTCGGACAGCATCTCCTCGCCCTCGTCGGCCTGCAGACTGTTGAACGAGTCCTGGATGGCCCATTCGTCCTCGTGCGCCATGGCGCAAAAGCGAACCGCCTTCTCGTTGGAGCCGAACGCCAGAGGCGGCAGGTCGTCGATGGGGAAGTAGCGGACGGCCTCGGCGTCGTCACCGGGGGCTTCCACACCGCCGATCTTGGCCAGCTCGAAGGTGACGATGAGCAGCTCGCCGTAGAAGTCGCTCTCGTACGAGTCCGCGTCCAGCAGCCTGAGAATCTGACCCTCGATACCGGTCTCCTCTTTCAGCTCTCGGCGGGTGGCCTGGCCGATGGTCTCGCGGAGTTCCGCAAACCCGATCGGCAGACACCATCGCCCCTTGTGCGGTTCGTTCCTGCGTTTGACCAGCAGGACTTCGCGCTCCTTGTTCAGCACCACCGAGGCGGCCACCGGCAGCGGATTGTGATAGAAGATCGTGCCACAGACCGTGCACACGTTTCGCGGTCTGTCGTCGATCATGCGCGTTACGACGTCCGCGCCGCATTGGGAGCAGTACCTGGTCTTCAGCGGCATACGGGCCTCCGGCAGCGGAAGATGGCGTCGTCTTTCTCGACTACGACCGCGCCGAATCGGGACAGGGCGCCCCGCGCCGCCGTCTCTATCTCCTTTGGCAAGTCGTCGCCCGGACTGACGCCGGCAACCATCAAGGGCAGTTTGAACCGCAGGTAGGCCAGGAGTTCGTCCGCATGCTCGGCGTCGAAGTGCAGAGAGTTCTGGTAGTCGACCCGGTTCACTTCGCCGAACCACTCGCCCAGCTGCTCCCGGCCGTTCTCCGCGGAGAAGCGGTGGCCCAGCGACAAGAGCGGTGACTTGTCCGGATGCAGGCCCGCGGCCCGCAACAGGCCGATGAAGCTGCGCTCGCTGTGCGTGATGGCCAGAAACAACCCCTCTGGTGCCAGAATGCGGGCCACCTCCGGAAGGGCACCCACGAAAAAGTAGAGCGAATACGAACTGACCACCAGGTCATAAGTTCCGTCGGGACAGGGAAAGGTCGAGCCGACCTCGGCGCAGAAGAAGCGCCCCCGGCGCCCCGTGGCCGACACCTTCGCGAGGAAGGGCGCTTCGTTTGTCGGCCAGAGGTCGATGCCCACGATCTCCGCGTCCGGGGCGATGCAATCGCCCAGCGCCTCGGCCATGAATCCGAAGCCGCAGCCCAGGTCGAGAACCTTCCGGGCGGAGGCGAGGTCCAGATCGCCGATGGCGGCCAGGCGCACGTCCGTGCTGTTGGTCGAGCGCCGCCGGATGATGCCCGACACGCTCTCATGCGCGGATGGCGATTGAAACGGCCAGACGGACGGAGACATCATAGCTCCTTAATTATTGATGCCGGCACAACCGAGTGCAAGCCCGGTCCTCGGCCTGTACCGGGTCCGTGACACTTCCGGCGGCATTCGGTTTTGGGTGCCGCGGGCGGCTTGTCCGACCGTGCGCTCTCTCGGGTCGCCGTGACGGGCGCGGCTATAGCCGACCCCACCGCGCCCGGCTAACATCGGTTTCGATGACCGCGCCGCCCGCGACGGTCTGCTGCCGTTGTCGTCTCGGCCGTCGCTCCGCTTCTGCTGCAGTGAGAGAGGTATGGGCAGCTACTACTCCGAACGGCTCTCGGCCGAGCGACTGCGGAGGTGCTACGAGATCGCCCCGCCACGCGTGCAGCAGTACCTGGAGGCCGAGATCGAGTACGTTGCGGGCAGAATCGGCCGCGGTGACGTCGTGCTCGAACTCGGGTGCGGCTACGGTCGGGTACTTGAAAGGCTCGCCGGCAAAGCGGGCACACTGGTCGGCATTGACACGTCGGCGCCCAGTCTGGAGATGGGCCGCGAGTTGCTGAGCGCGTTTCAGAATTGCCGGCTATTGCAGATGGACGCGGTGGCGCTCGGATTCGCCGACCGAAGCTTCGACGTTGTGTGCTGCATTCAGAACGGCATCTCCGCTTTCCACGTGGACAAACCGGCGCTGATTGCCGAGGCCATCCGTGTCACGAAGCCGGGGGGCCGTGTGCTGTTTTCGAGCTACTCCCCAAACTTCTGGGACGCTCGGCTTGAGTGGTTCAAGCTACAGGCCGACCACGGCCTGCTGGGCGAGATCGACTGGGATGCGACCGGCGACGGTGTCATCGTCTGCCGCGACGGGTTCCGGGCCACAACGATCGGGCCGGGCGAGTTCGAGTCCCTGACCGCCGGTTTCGACGTGGATCGCCGCATCGAGGAAGTGGACCGTTCCAGCATCTTCTGCGAACTCGTCCCGCGGTCGCAATGATGGTCGGGGCGTCCGGTCCGCCTTCCCCCCAAAGTCGAAGGTGCGACAATCGGGGCGCGACCTCGCCGTAAAGTCGCAAACCGGGCAAGGCGGACGGTGGGGCGCGCTCAATGAGTAGACAGAAGGGGGGCGCAGCTAGTCGGCGATCAGGTCGAGGACGGCCGGTGAGAGCGTCTCCTGCAGCTTGGTCAGGGCCCGTTTCTCGATCTGCCGGATGCGTTCCTTCGTGACGCCGAAACGATTGCCGAGCTGTTCGAGGGTCAGGGCGGCGCCCCGGCCGAACAGACCGTAGTGCTCCGTGACGATGGTCCGCTCCTTCTCGGTCAGGACCTCGAGCCCGGCGGCGAGCGCCTCGCGGACGTCTTCGGTCTGTTCGTCGTTGACCGGTGCCGCCCGATGGTCGGGCGCGGCCTCCAGGAGTTCTTCCTGGCCGGTCACGTAGCGGGCATACCGGTAATGGTCCTCGGGGATCGTCCGGGCGTAGTTCTTCATGATGGCCCAGCTCGCGTAGGTGCTGAACTTGTTGCCCCGAGCGTAGTCGAAGTTCTCGACCGCCCGGATCAGCGACAGGTTCCCGTCACTGACGACCTCGAAGAACTTGGGCGCCCGCCCGCTGACGTGCCGCTTGGCGATGCTGACTACCAGGCGCAGGTTGGCCTGGATAATACGGTTCTTGAGCTTGTCCGTCTCCACCAGCAGCCGCCGGACGGTGGCCAGCTCCTCGACCGTCACCTCGCATTCGTCGATCGACTCCAGCAGTGCGCCCGCCCGGTACTTGAGGTAGTTGTACCGGCGGAACAGGTCGCGTTCCTGCTCGGCCGTCAGCAGCGGAATGTCGTACAGGCTGCGCAGATAGGCCGGCAGATCCTTCGGGGCTCGCGTGGTTTTCCTGGGCTTCTCGACCACGGGCTCCGGCCCCAGGATGAGCCGGTCGGCGTGCGGCGCGGCGAACTCGTCGCTGTAGACGCACGTGATCCGCTGCTCCTTGAGCTCGCGGACCTCCATCTCCCGCAGGATCTGTTCGACCGTAGCGGGTTCGCATCCGCATGCCAGCGCGATCCTATCGACCGCGTCGCCGGCCTGATGGCATTTCCAGATCGCCAGGTGACGCTCGCTTACTCGCGGCTGCCCACCGTTGGCGAATAGGGCTTCATCTGGATGGGCCTCGTCGTAACGACGCAGCGTGTACCGGACCGTCTCGACCGCCCGGTTCATCTCGGCCGCAACCTGCCGGGCGATGACGTGAAGCTTCATCCGTTGTACGGAGAGCAACTCGCGAGCCTGGGTGACGATGGCCTGTTTCTCGGCGGCCGAAAGCTGCTTGAAAGCCGCACCTCGGCGGACCAGCGCCGCGTGCTGCTCGCAGAATCGTTTGACGCTCCGTTCCAGGAACACCTGCCGGTTGGTACCGTCCGCGAAGACGGCCCGGACCCCCATCAGTCCGCGGCTCCGCCACCGGCGGATCGTCTTGGTGCTGACGCTCAGCTTCCGGCCCAACTCTTCCTGAAGTACGTATCTCTCGGTCAGGGCTTCGACCGGGATGTTGCCCTTGCGGCTGATGTGCTCGGCCATCACCACCAGGTCGGGGATGAGTCTCCTCCCGCTGATGGCGGGGCGGGGCTGTTTGCCGCGGGGCTTGTAGCCGGTGATGTGGTAGCAGACCAGCTCATACGGATACGACCCTTCCGGCTTGACCATGCCAAGAAGGTTCTCGATGCCCGCGAGCTGACCGAGTCGCAACCGCGCAGGAGCCAGTGTCAACTGGTGGGCCAGTTCACCGATGTCGCTGCTGGCGTACTTGTACATCTCGTCTCGATCCCGCGGTGTCCCCCCAAAGACAGCGGGTCAAACGTCGAGGGACACGCTCGCTTGCTGTCGGCCTGCTTCCGTGCGGCCGGCCGAGTGTGCAGGCTGGCTCACGCAGGCCTCCCCCACACACTAGATTATCGCTACCTCGGAGGACAGGGTCAAGCCAGATCCCCTATCTACAGTCCAGCAAAGTGGTTAGGAGCCCGTCCGCCACCTGAATGCCAGCCACATACACCCGTGCTTTAATTAAAGCACGTGCCGTGCTATTCGCTCAGGCGACGCAGTTGGTCCAACCTCTCAAGGTATTGCTCGACGTAAGGACTGTCCTCTCGGCCCTCGATGGCTGCCGCGTAATTCTGAATCGCTGCCCGGACCAGTTGGGTCCGGCCGAACAACGCCTGGAGATAATAGGCGGCGCCGACCTCGGCTGCCACCGAGTAATGCTGGTCCACGCGGCGCGAGGTGCGGATCAGACGCTCGGTAGCCGTTTCAGCGGCGGCCAGGCCCGCTTCCTGGGCCTCCTCGGCCAGCCCGCCGAAATCGTCCTGATCCTCCTCGTCGATGTCCAGCACTCCCTCCATGCCCAGGACCATGGCGTGATCGACCGTCAGGTCTCGATAGCGGTCGTAGTGGATCATGGCCAGCCGCAGGTGTGCGTCCGCCTCCCGCCCGGCGTTCCCGGCGGCGGGCCAGTCATCCGCTGCGAAAGCGGCTTTGGCGGACCGCGCCGTCGCTTCGGAACTCAGGCCGCTCGTGGCCTCACCCGCTTCGCCGGCCCGCGTTTGGGCGTTCTGTTCCGCCGACCCGAACGATGCCGCCGCCGCGGTGACGCTGGCGATCGCCCGGTCTTCCAACTCCCAGGCCTCGTCCAGCAACTCGACCAGGCGACCGTACGCGTCGTTGGCGGCCGTCCGCAGCACCTCAGCCCGCCCGGCCGACTCAGCCACTTGCCGGGCAAGCTGGGCCTTGGTCTGCTGCAGCTCGTCGGTCTTTCGGTCCAGAGCCGCGATGGTCTCGTTCACTTCGGACGCCTGGGTCTGCAGCTCGGCCAACTCGCCCTGGTAATGGACCAGGCCGCGCTGGGGCACGATCTTCCCGGTGTTGTCCTCCGGCACATACTGTCCGGTCAGGATATCGCCGCTGCTGTCAATCACGGCGTTGCTCAGCGTTCCGAACTCCAGGATCTGCGCCTCGCGCAGGGCCTCGCGATAGATCTGCGACTGCCCGCTGTATTGGAGCGAGAACTTTTCGGCTCCTTGAGGGTCACCCAGGTCGATCCCTTTGTCCGCCAGAGCGTCCAGGATTTGACGGGCCTCGTCGGTCAGCCTCCGCTGCTCGGCCAGGCGGGTGTCCAGGTCCTCGATGGTGGTTTCCAGGCGGCTGATCGACTGCTGCAGTGCATCGAGGTCGGTCTGATGGCGCTGGCGGTCGGCCTGAGCGTCCGCGATGCGTGCGTCAATCTCACTATCCTCGACGAGTTGCCGCTCGCCGGCCCGCTGGGCGAGTTCGGCCGCCAGGGCGTGAAGCGCGCGGCGCGGCCCGTGGGCCTGATCCCGCAACCACCGCGCCTGGCGGTGCAGGGCCGTCCCCTGGGCATACTGGATCATGCCCTGGAGCTGGTAGACCGCCGGATCGTCCTGCCCGCTCGCGTCGCCCCGCTGAACGGCCATCGCATCCTGCACAGCGTCGAGCGCCGCGGCCAGCAGCTCCTTGTTCTCAGCCAGCAGCTCTTCCCGAGCCGCCAGCCCGGCGCGAATGGCCGCCGCCATCTGCCCAACGTTGTTGCCGAAGGTGGACGATGGGGGCTCGGTCAGTTCGCCGCCGGCCTCGGCCATGCGATCGGCCAGGTCCCCGCGGCTCTCGCTGTGCCTGCGGTAGATTTCCCGCAAGCGTTCCTGTGCGTCGCCCAGCAGTTCGCGGTCCTCCTCGACCAGCTCATCGATGCGATCCCCCTCAAGCTCCTCGATCTGGGCCAGTTCGAGTCCCTTGAGAACCACGGCCAGCCGTTCCTGGTTGGCTCCGACGCGGTCCAGAAGCCGCCGGGCGCGTTCCACATGCTCGCGCACCTCGCGGTCCACGACGGCCTGGTCACCCTGAAGGTTGGGAGCAACCACGTACACACCGCCGGCCACCACGAACACGGCGGCGATCACGACGCCGGATAGCATTGCCTTGTTCACGACAATCTCCGTCCCGGCGCCAGGGGCGCCCCCGCGCCGGGTTCAGCGGGAAGGATAGGTGCACCTGGGCGGCCACGCCCGACCTTTCGCAGTCGGCCGTCCGTCGCCGCCGGGACCACATTCTAGCAGCCGTTCGGCTCATGGGAAGTGCTTGGAGCGGGTGTACCGGCCCCAGGTTGTGACCCCTGAGGGGACCCCCGTCTGACCCACAGAATCCGATCGGGCCGGCGCGAACGCGAGTGGGGCGGCTGGAGGCTTTGTCCCGCAGGATGAGCGTTTCACGGCGGTCGACGCTTCGCCGTCACCCTCCGGGCCTGCGGTCAGGCAGCCACAAAGGACGCCCCACCCGGAAGGATCGAGCGGGGCGTCACTGGAATCTCGCCGGAGGCGGTCTACAAGGTCGGCGACGTACTAACCGCCACTGTCAACCGCTGGTTCCGAAGCCGCTGGTTCCGAAGCCGTTGGTTCCAAAGCCGCCGCCCACGAACACGCAGGAGCCGCCGAAGCAGGCTTCACCCGGGAAACAGTCGAAATCGGAGAAGCAACCGACGCCACCTCCGCTGGTGCAATCCGGGTCGGGCATCGCACAGAACTCGTCGCAGACTCCGTCGCCGTAGTAGCCCAGGTCCGCGCAGAGGTCGTCCACACTCGGCTCGAGGGCGCAGTCCGGATCGAACGAGGGGCAGAAGTTGTCGCAGATGCCGTCACCGTACCAGCCGTTCACCTCGCAGACGTCGAAGCCGAGGCAGTCCGGGTCCGGGCTGGGGCAGTCGACGTCGCACTCGCCGTCGCCGTAGTAGCCGGCGGCCTCGCACCAGTCGAACTGGTCGCAGTCGGGGTCGGGCGTGGGGCAGTCCGGGTCGCATGTGCCGTCGCCGTAGTAGCCGGCGTCTTCGCACCAGTCGCTGACCGCGTCACCGCGGCAGTCCGGGTCGGGCAGCGGGCAGAAGTCGTCGCAGATGCCGTCGCCGTACCATCCGAACTCCTCGCACTCGTCGAACCCGGCCGCATCCACGCTGACCTCGCATTTACCGAACAGTTCCGTTCCGTCCGGTTGGTAGACCGCTATCCAGACCTCGAACCGCCCGGTCTCGTAGAACGTGATCCAGGTTTCGGGGGAGAAGGGATCCTCGACCAGGACGTCGCTGGTCCCGGGGACGAACCACTCGACGAGGGTGTCTGTGGCGCCCTGGGGACCATCGCCAGGGAGTTGGCGCGTGCCGCCCTCCAACCAGAACTTGGCCGGATCGTTGACGTTCATGGATTCGGAACAATTCATGTATTGGGGGTCATCGACGGTCACGTCGGTCACGTCGCCAACCTGCACGCCGCATTCGTAGAGATCGAACTCGTCGGGGACGCGCGGGTCAGAGACGATCAGGGAGACCTCCAGCAGACCCTCGTCCGTGGGCACTACCGTGGCCACCCTCGAGAACCGCGTGGCTTCCTCGACGTAGCCGTAGCCGCTGCTCACGAACCACTCGTACTGCAGTCGCCGGGCCAGCTCGGGGTCAACGGCCGCTGCCCGATCGTTGAACTCCACCGTGAAGAACTCGAAGGGATCGGCGTTGGTCGGACACTCCAAGTCCGTACCCTCCCGTCGGGCGGCCGAGTCGCAGGGGAACCGCAGTTCCGTCGGCCTGATCGTGTTCTGGTCGTAGTACCGCAACCGGGCGAGCCGCTGCGGCCGGGTCTGGTTGGCCAGGTCGATCAGGATGAGATCGAACTCCAGGATGTTGTCGTTCAGCTCGCCGTTGATGAACGCGGCGTTGAAGAGTTGCTGCGTGCGGGCCTCGGTCGTGGTGAAGGCCTCCACCTGGAAGCTGATGTCCGCCAGGAAGCGCCGCTCGACCGTGACGCGCCGGTTGCCGTCCAACTGCGTGCCGGTGAACACGGGCGTGATGTCCGCGGTGAACTCGACGTCCCCCTGCAGAGTCAGTGGGATGGTGGTGTTGGCGGTCCAGTTGATGGTCCGTTCGGCGTCCACCCCGCCCAGTCCCAGGTCGAACAGGAACTTCCGGTCGATCTCGGTCACCAGGATACCGTTGGAATCGAAGGTGAGGACACTGCGAATCTTGACCGGTCCCGCCCCCTCGTCGCCCGCCCCCTCCAGGCAGAAGCCCTGGGCGTCGAACAGCTCGAAGGTCCGGCCGGCCAAGTCCTCGATTTCCGGCGGGGTTCGGTCCAGGTCGACGTTCGGAATGCGGTCGCGGGTGACTTCACGCACCTGCACGGCGTTCTGGTCGACGACCCGGGCGATGCGCCGGACCGGCTCCTCCAGGGGCGTGTCTTTCAGCGGTGTGTCGGGGTTCGCTTCCGTGTCGAAGACCGACTCGACCACTTCCTCGAAGGTCTCCAGCCCGTTGCGCAGCCGATTGACGCCCTCGTTGGTCTGCATGGAAGCCGGACCTCTGTCCTTTTGCAGGGCGCGCCGCTGTTGGAGCCGCGCCCGGGCCGACTTGTAGTCGATGTCGCTGACGTCCTCGGCCTCGCCGGTGGCGGGCGTGTACCGAACGCGGGCCTGGTTGCCGTCATAAATGAGGTCCGCGTTCGCGTTGTCCGAAGCGCGGAACTTGACCGGGCGGCCCTGGTCATCCAGCGAGACCTTCACCGTCCTCCCGTCGGCCATCCTGATGTTGGCCTCGGTGATCTGATTAGTGTCGCTGGCTCGGAAGGTGTACTCGTTGCCCTCGTCATCCTGACCGACGGCGAAGTTGCCCCCCTCGGCGCCGGTGAAGTTCACGTCCAGGGCGCCGCCGGCCTCGCCGTCACCCCCTCCGCCCCCACCGCCGGCCGCACAGCCGATCCACCCGAGCGTGCACAACCCCAATCCCGCGCAAAGGCCGGTCCGTCCCCACTTGTGCCTGTTTAGCATGAACAGATCTCCTACCCCGATAGAACTGAAAGCGCTAACCTTGTTCTGGCTTGATCATCAGGCAACCCCGCGACTTGTCGTCGCAAAATGCAGATTCAAGCCTACGAACGCCCCCCCACGATGTCAAGATGGGCTCGGAGCATCTTCAATCGTGCTTGACCTGGTGGCCGCCGGCCTACAGGTCGGGAGACCCGCGGGCGAGGTGCTCTCCGGCGCTGCGCGCACAATGGAAAGCGCCCCGCCCGGAAGTACCGGACGGGGCGCTGGAGTTCGGAACAAACCGAGTATCAAGCCGCCGGGCGGCGAATCGACTCAGCTCGTCGCCAGACCGTTGATCGGGCTTGGGAGCCCGTCCAAGTCGATCTCAGCCACGAAGTGTCCCAGATCGCAGACCCTCGAGCTACTCCTCACAGTCGGGGTCGGGCCGCGGGCAGTCCGGATCGCACACGCCGTCGCCGTACCAGCCCTGCTCGGCACAGAAGTCGAATTCATCCCCGCAGTCGGGATCGGGCATCGGGCATTCGTAGTCGCAGAAGCCGTCGCCGTAGAGGCCTTCCGCTTCACACCAGTCGAGTTCCTCGCAGTCGGGATCGGGCATGGGGCATTCGGGATCGCAGACCCCGTCGCCGTACCAGCCGAGCTGCCCACACCAGTCATCGACGCAGTCCGGGTCGGGTCGCGGGCAGCCGGGGTCGCAGAACCCGTCGCCGTAGTACCCGGACTCCTCACACCAGTCCTCTTCGAAGCAGTCCGGGTCGGGACGTGGGCAGTCCGGATCGCACACGCCGTCGTCGTAGTAGCCGAACTTGGCGCACCAATCGATGCCCAGGCAGTCCGGGTCCGGCCGCGGGCAGTCGGGATCGCAGAAGCCGTCACCGTAGAACCCTTCCGCCTCACACCAGTCAGCACCGCCGCAGTCCGGATCCGGGCGCGGACAGTCGAAGTCGCATTCCCCATCACCGTACCAGCCGAGGTCATCGCACCAGTCGAAGCCCTCGCAATCCGGGTCGGGTCGTGGGCAATCCGGGTCGCACCAGCCGTCGCCGTAGAACCCCTCCGCCTCGCACCAGTCGAATTCCTGACAGTCCGGATCGGGTCGCGGGCAGTCGTAGTCGCATTCCCCGTCGTCGTAAAAGCCGAGTTCCGCGCACCAGTCGAAGCCTTCGCAGTCCGGATCGGGCCTCGGGCAGTCGGGATCGCACCAGCCGTCATTGTAGAACCCTTCGGCCTCGCACCAGTCGAAGTTGCAGTCCGGATCGGGCCGCGGGCACTCGAAGTCGCATTCCCCGTCACCGTACCAGCCGAGGCCCTCGCACCAGTCGAAGTCCTTGCAGTCCGGGTCCGGCCGCGGGCAGTCCGGATCGCACACGCCGTCGTCGTAGTAGCCGAACTCGGCGCACCAATCGATCCCCCGGCAGTCCGGGTCGGGCCGCGGGCAGAAATCATCGCAGACGCCGTCGCCGTACCAGCCGAGATCGTCACAGAAGTCGACGTCACCCGCCTCCACGTTGACTGAGCAGATGCCGAACTCCTCGGTCCCGTCCGCCCGGTAGACCACAAAGGCCACCTCGAACCGCCCCGGCTCGAAGAACACGATATCCGTCTGGGTCGCAAACGGGTCGACCACGAACACCTCGCTGGTTCCGGGCACGAACCATTCGATCCAGTCGTCCGGCCCGATGTCGTCAATCACGGCGGAGTAGAAGGCCGGCTCGCCGAGCAGCACCACCTCCGGGCACTCCAGGACTAGGCCGGTCGGCTCGAGGTCACCGACGAAGACTTCGCAGGTGTAGATCTCAAAGACCTCCTCGACGTCGGCGTAGGAGATGATCAGCGTGACCTCCAGCGGGCCCGGCGCCGTGGGTACGACTTCCGTGACCGGCTCGAAGGGGTTGACCACCCACCCGAAGCCGGCGCTGACGAACCAGTCAAACTGTGGCTCACCGCCCTCGACCGGGCCGATGGTGTCATCGTCCGGCCCGGGGGCGATGACGTCGTCGTCCGGCCCGGGGGCGATGACCACGTCGCCATCCCCGTCGGTACCGATGTCCGGGAATTCGTCGTCGCCGTTGGTGCCGAGGTCGGGGAACTCATCGTCGCCGTTGGTGCCGAGGTCGGGGAAGTCATCGTCGCCGTTCGTGCCTACGTCGGGGAACTCATCGTCGCCGTTGGTGGAGAACTCGTCGAAGTCCTGCCGCGGGCGCATCGCCCCATTCATGGGACCCTCGCCGTTGCCGTTACCGTTACCGCCCATCGAGGCACAGAAGCCCTCTTCGCTGCAAGACAGTCCGGGGCAGCAGTCCTCCTCGGCGAGACAGGGCGCGTCCATGCCGCCGCACTCCGGGCCGCCGTTGGGGCCGGGGCCCATGCCCCGCCCGCCGCGGGGGGCCCAGGCAACTTCGAACGGCTCGAACACCTGCACGGACGCCGGGCACCTCAACCGGTTGCCGACCTCCTCCCGCTCACCCGTGTTGAACGTGCAGGGGAACATGAGCGCGTCCGCTCCGGGACGCGCCGTGTTCTGGTCGTAGTACCGCAGACGCCCCAGACGCAACGGGGCGTTCTCGTCGGCCAGGTCGATCAACACCAGGTCGAACTCCAGGATGTCGTCGATCAACTCCCCGTTGATGAAGGCCGCGTTGAAGAGCTGTTCGGTTCGGGCGGTCGTCGTGGTGAAGGCCTCGACCGGGAACTCGAACTCGGCCAGGAACCGCCGCTCCACGATGACCATCTCCTGGTCATCCACCTGCGTCCCGGTGAACACGGGCGTGACCATGGCCGTGAAATCGAATTCCCCGGCCAGCGTCAGTGGAATGGATGTATTGGCCGACCAGTTGATGGTCCGCTCGGCCTCCACGCCGCCCAGCCCCAGGTCGAACATGAATCTGCGGTCGATTTCCGTGACCAGGATACCGTTGGGGTTAAACGTCAGGACGCTTCTGATCAGCGAGCCCTGCTGCCCTTCGTGGCCGCGCTCGAAGACGCAGAAGCCTTCGGCGTCGAACAACTCGAAGGTTCGGCCGGCCAACGCCGCGACCTGCCCGGGCACCTCGTCAAGGTCCACGTCGGCCAGTTCACCAGCCGCGGCGCGACGGATCTGAGTCGTGCTGGCGATACGGGCGATGTGCCTGGCCGGCTCCTCCAACGGACTGCCGATCAGCGGCGACTCCGGGTTGAGTTCCGCGTCGAACAGCGACTCCGTGCGCACCTCGTAGGTGGCTAGGCCGGCTCGCAACTGCTGCACCGGTTCCTCTTCGTCCACCTGCATGGCCACGGCGCGCTTGTCGGCCGCTTCCACTCGGCGCAACAGCACCTTCTGTTTTGCCGCGGTCGAGTCGATCCCGCTGACGTCCAGGGCCCTGCCGGCTTCCTCTTCACCGGGTTCCGTGTAGCGCACCCGAGCCGCCTCGCCGTCGTAGATCACATCGGCGTTCGTGCCGTCCGTCACGCGGTACTTGACCGGTCGACCCTCGGCATCCAGCGAGGCCTTGAGTGTCACTCCGGTGTTGGCCATGCGGACGTTCGCCTCGACCAGGTCGCCTTCGTCGTTCTCCCTAAAGGTGTACTCGTTGCCGTCCTCGTCCTCGCCCACGGCGGCGTTCCCGCCGCCGGCGCTGTCGAAGTCCACCGCCAGCCCGGCTTCGGCCTCGCCTTCGCCGCCACCGCCTGCGCCGGCCGCACAGCCGAGCAGGCCGGTCATGCACGTTGCGAGCACCAGGAAGGTGCCGCTCCAGAACCACTTCTTGAACCCAATCATGGACTTTCTCCTGCCAAACGTTTCAATGACCGCGCTAACCTTGAAAAGTGTATGAGGACAATCTGCACGCACCCCCGGAAATGCGGATTACGCAAGGCCAAAAGACTACCCCTGTCACCCAGCTTGTCAAGCTTTTCTTTAGAGCGGTCCCCGTTACGTTGCGCCGATGTCGGTGGCGCCCACGCGGACCGGGGCTCAATCGAGCGGGAGTACCATGGTCGCAGATGTGAAGCTCCACAGGTGCA